>NZ_JBWVBR010000007.1:0-213858 GCF_056629255.1 Pseudoalteromonas sp. NFXS53
TTTATTTGACTCGACATCGTTTTGATTTGCTTTTCAGCGTCTCGCCCCGTGTCAGTGGGTGCGCATTATAGGGAGAATTTAAAAGCGCGCAACCCCTTTTTGCAATTAATTTTCAGAAATGTGTTCAACCGCTCAAAAAGAGAACAAAAACACTAAAAACACTAAAAACACCATGTTTTTGTTTGGATTTCATACAAAAATCACTTTCTAGTCTCCTAAAAACTAAAAAAGCAGGCCTGTGCCTGCTTTATAAAATATCTATAACATGAATATTAGAACTTATATTCAATACCAAGACCTAAGTAATCTTCTTCTGTACCTTGCTCTTCATCAACTGTTGAGTAGAAGCCATATAGTTTGGTTGATTTATTTAGCTTGTGATCAATACCAACACTAAAACCATCTACATCTTTAGAATCTACTGCATCAAAGTCAATTGTTTGATATTGCACTTTAAAGGTGTTTTTACCGAAGCCATATGCAGCATTTAAAAGGAAGCCATCAGCAGTGCCTGTACCATCTACCTTTTCTTGCTTCTGGTACATTGCACCTAATTTAAGTGCGTCAGTTGCTTTAAATTGACCTGTAACACGTAAAGCATCATAACCTTTCACTTCACTGTCACCGGCTACGGCAATATAGTATTTAGACTTTTTCAGCTTTGAATCACCATAAGTAATTGCACCAGAGTAGCCATTTTCACCATCTGTTGAGTCTTCAGCAATGAAAGTTGCTAATACTTTAAAGCCATTAAAACTTGCCGACTTATAAGAAATCGTATCACCAAGGCGGTTTTCACCTTTAAAAAGGTTTTTCACATCAGCTTCTAAATCATTAAACTGGTCAACTTTGCCTTGTGAAAGCTTAAAAGCGGTGTCATTACGACCAATTACTACTTCACCGAAACTTCCTTTTAAACCAACATACTGGCTTCTTGCTGTAATATTGTCTTTATCACCCTTTGAATCGGCATCTGATACATCAACTTGGAATTCAAGCTTATAAATTACTTCTAGGCCGCCATCTAGTTTTTCTGAGCCTTTAAAACCAAAGCGTGACGCATTGCTTTTAATTTCTGTCGCACTTCCAGCACCTTCATCACTCGATTGAACAGATACATTTGCCTTGCCGTATACTTTAACATCTGCATTAGCATTAGCAGATAACGCACCTAGTACAGCAAGTAGAAGTGTTGATTTAACTAGTTTCATGTAATTTTCCTCAATATCGCAACACATGATGATTCAAAACGACGCTAGTTTCTCAGCTGTTAATGACAGAAATATTACACACAACATATTAGAGTCAAATAATTGCAAATAAACTGCATTAAAAACGTCATAAAAGTATGTTTCAGCTATAAATTATAGGAGAGGAATAAATTATTACTTAATTTTTGCAATAATCTTTATTACATCATCTATAAGTAATTTTGAGTTGAATTGCTTTATAGATAGGTTAAGGTTAATAGTATATGTATAGGTGAATTACCGAGCGAGTACTGAGTGACACGTCGAATCCTAATTATTGAAGACACCCCAACCATTGCTAGAGTGCAAAAGCATATTGCAGTTTCTGCAGGTTATGAGGCTGACATTGCTGAATCACTAGCACAAACAAAAGAACTACTCGACAATAATAGTTACTTTTGCGCAGTTGTGGACTTTATTTTACCTGATGCGCCTAACGGCGAAGCAATTCACTATACAGTGAACTCTGATATCCCCACGATTGTCATGACTGGTAACCTAGACAATCAAACTCGTGAAACTGTCGAAAAATACCCAATCATCGATTACATCACCAAAGAAAATAAACAAGCTTACCAATATCTTAAAAAGCAACTTATGCGTTTGCCTCGAAATGAGTATGTAAAAGTATTGGTTGTTGATGACTCCCGTCAGACAAGAAATTACATCAGCTCTCTATTAGTGAGACATAAGTATAGGGTTCTTGAGGCATGTGATGGTATTGAAGCCCTCGAAGTATTAAAACAAAACCCAGACATTTCTGTCGTGATCACTGACAATGAAATGCCAAACATGAATGGCGAAGACTTGTGCAGTGAAATACGACTGCAATATTCTAATGATGAAAAAGCCATTATCGGCATTTCTAGCTCTAATGCATTACACCTCTCAGCTCGATTCATAAAGAGAGGCGCGAACGACTATCTTCGCAAGCCATTTAACGCAGAGGAGTTTTATTGCAGGCTTAGTCAAAACGTCGATATGCTGGAATATATAGCCACAATAAAGCGCCAAGCTAACTCTGATTATTTAACAGGCTTACCTAATCGTCGTTACTTCTTTGAGTTTACTAATAAGTCATTAAGACAAAAAGCCGCTTCAAATAATGAGGTGGGGCTGGCAATGATAGATGTGGATCACTTTAAAGCCATTAATGATAACTATGGCCATGATGCGGGAGATGATGTGCTCAAAGCTCTTGCTCAAGCATTTGACTCTCACTTCCCTGGTCAACTTACTGCAAGATTAGGAGGCGAGGAATTTGCCGTTTATTTTGCTAATGCTACGCAAGAAGAAAGTTTAGCTTTATTAGATAAATTTAGAGATTATCTAGATATACATAGTGCTGGATTAACCAAACACAATATTCACTTTACGGTATCAATAGGTGTTTGTAGAGCTGTTAGTAAAAATGTTGATAGTCTGATAAAAGAAGCTGATATAAAACTTTATGAAGCAAAGCATTCAGGTCGTAATAAAGTGATCAGTTAATTAAGACTAAGTGGCTGGCATTACAATGCAGCCACTTAAAATATTCTATTATTTCTTTTTGCTTGCCCTTAAGCTGTCCCAACTATACAAAGCCAACGCCCCCCAAATACAAGCAAATGTCACTGCGCGTTCAATTGAGAACTCCTCGCCATACAAGGTCACCGCCAAGGTAAACATGATACTCGGACCAAGATACTGAAACAGACCTAATGTGGAATAAGGTAGACGTTTCGCAGCGCCAATAAAACACAACAGAGGTAAGGTTGTGACCACTCCAGCACTGACCAGCAATATATTTAGGATCACTTCATTATTAAACATATCTGAGCTAACCGTCGCAGGGGTCAAGTACCAATATATAATTGCAAACGGCATTAAGATAAGTGCTTCGATTAACAAGCCAGGTAGTGATTCTACTGGCATTTTCTTTCTCAAAAGCCCGTAGATTGCAAACGAGCTTGCCAACGCAAACGCCACTACAGGAAAAGAACCATACGCGATCACTTGTAATAACACCCCTAGTGAAGCAATCGCGACGGCGATGATTTGCCATTTTCGCAAGCGCTCGGAAAGAAAGATGACACCAAGCAATACATTTAACAGTGGGTTTATGTAATAACCGAGACTCGCGTCGAGCATGTGATCATTATTAACAGCCCAAATAAACAACCCCCAATTGAACCCGAGTAAAGTAGAGCTAACACAAAGCATCCCCAATAACTTTGGTTTCTTGATGACATGCTGGATCTGATGCCATTGCTTCGCAGCGAATACAATGAGAATTAAAAACAACACCGACCAAATCACTCGGTGAGTCAAGATCTCTAGTGCCGCTATAGACTCAATCTGTTTAAAGTAGATGGGTGCCATGCCCCACATTAAAAATGCTAAGACAGCATAAAGGTAACCCTGTTGGGTCTGATTATTTAGCATCAACACGACTCAAAAAGTAAAAAACCATTATACCTTGCTAAGTTGGTTGCAAATAGACAGAAAATAGGAACTTACAGACATAACATGGCAACTACATGTAAACCGTCAAACACAACAGCGCAAATAAATTTACAGACAAGCAATGCAAAAGCCACTAAAATGCCCGCCATGAAATCAGACCCTATCTGCGAACATTCAACCCTTGCTAAGCAAGCATTAGAAGACACTTTTGGCTACAGTGAATTTAGAGCTGGCCAAGAGGCTGTAATTAATGCGGCACTAAATGGACAAGATACGCTCGTCTTGCTGCCTACCGGTGGCGGTAAATCATTATGTTATCAGATCCCTGCGCTTTTATTTGACGGCGCATCGGTCGTCATTTCGCCTTTGATCTCGTTAATGGAAGATCAAGTCTCTCAGCTTCAAGCAATTGGCGTTAGTGCAGCATACATCAATAATACCGTAGATTTTACACAGCAAAATGCGATTTTTAATCAATTAGCCGAAGGTACATTAAAGTTACTTTATGTTGCACCAGAAAAAGCACTGCAGTTTGATTTTATTCAAAGGCTAAAGAACTTAAACATTCGCTTCTTCGCGATTGATGAAGCCCATTGTGTATCTCACTGGGGGCATGATTTCAGACCGCATTACCGTCGCTTAAGTGAACTCAAACAGCACTTTCCTCACTGCCCTATGATGGCCTTAACGGCTACGGCAGATATTGCGACACGCCATGATATTGCACACCAGCTTGGGTTAAATGCACCTTATATTCATACAGGTAGTTTTGACAGACCAAATATTCGCTACACCATTGAAGAAAAGTTCAAACCTCTTTCTCAGCTCATGCGCTATTTACGCGATCAAAAAGGCCAAAGCGGCATTATTTATTGTACTAGTCGTAAGCGTGTAGACGATATCTCAGAAAAGCTTGCCGAAGCTGGCTTTAATGTCGCCGCATATCATGCCGGAATGAGTAATGATCAGCGTCAATTTGTACAAAAAGCCTTTGCCAGAGACGATATCAATATTGTTGTTGCAACCGTCGCATTCGGTATGGGGATTAATAAATCAAACGTACGCTTTGTGCTGCATTACGATATACCTAAGAGTATTGAGGCTTATTACCAGGAGACTGGTCGAGCTGGTCGTGATGGACTTGCCGCAGAAGCCATCATGTACTTTGATCCTGCTGATATAGGACGAGTAAAACGCTTTTTTGAAGATATTCCTGACGAGGCTAGACGTAAAGTAGAAGAGCAGCGCTTTCAGGCAATGGCAAACTTTGCAGAGGCGCAAACCTGCCGTCGACAAATATTACTCAATTACTTTAGCGAATATCAGAGAGAGCCTTGTGGCAACTGCGATATTTGTCTTAATCCGCCGAAACGCTTTGACGGCACTTTAGTCGCACAACAAGCCCTATCTTGTGTATATCGCGCGCAACAACGCTTTGGTTTAGGGTATATCGTCGACTTATTACGAGGGGCAAACACCAGTCGAATTCGCGATAACGGACACCACGAATTAAGTACCTATGGTATTGGCAAAAGCCATAGCGTTGAGTATTGGTTAAGCATTTTGCGGCAGCTCGTTCATCATGGCTTACTTGCTCAAGACATAACACAAGGCGCAAGCCTTAAACTGACAGAAGCAGCAAGAGCCGTATTGCGCGGTGAATATGTATTGCAATTGGCCGAACCGCGCTTACAAGCTAAGCACATATATCAAGATAAATTGGCGCAATTTAATTACGACAAAAAGCTGTTTGCTAAGCTACGTAGTTTACGTAAAGAACTCGCCGATGCCGATGATGTACCGCCATATGTGGTCTTTAACGATAAGACACTGGCAGAAATGGCGCAGAAAATGCCGACTGATGATGCCGAATTCTTAAATGTGTCAGGCGTTGGTTTTAGTAAACTCAGCAAGTATGGCGCACCGTTTATGCAACTTATCCGAAATTATTTAGCCGCGAGTTAATGATGACGCAAATTACCTTTAATACTGAATTTAATTTTCTGCAGATCGCACCTGACTTTTTCCCCGAGGCCGATGAATTTGGCTTCTGGGGTCAAATATTCTTAAACCATGAGGCTATTTCTATTCTTGAAACCTCCGAAGGCGCAGATCGCCATCAAATACGCTTTTGTTGGCATGGACATAATTTTAATCTTAACTTTGAGCATTACAGCGAGAGTTTATGGGTAAGCCCAGAAGGGGTTGAAGCGGAACTTTTACTTGAAAAACTGCAACTATTTTTGCTTTCTACCCTTTCATAATAATTAGACAGACCTCCATTTTTCTGCTTAATATAATGATATAAAAGAGGATAAACAGCAGGAGGAAGGTAATGGTCACAAGGTATTGTCAGCCCGTATTGCTTTTATTCTCTACATTTTTCGTCAGTGGTGCTGCATTTGCAGAACCAAATATCTTCAACTCTCAAGAAAACAGCTGCAGTAATCAACGCCAAGACAGCAATGATGACATCAACCTAAAGCGCCAACTCGACACTCAGCAAACTTTTCCCAAAGAAGCTGAAAATAAGCGTATAACAAAAATCACCTTAAAACAGTTAAACGTTTTCGACACCAGCTTACCGGAAGAAAATAACTTTTTATTTCGCTTTGCAAACCACGCGCATATCACAACAGAACCTGAAGTTATCTTAAATACTTTATTATTTAATCAAGGCTCAAAATATGACATCAAGGAATTAGCAGAGTCCGAGCGTTTATTACGTCAACAAAATTATCTTTATGATGCCCGCATATATGCAGAAGAGACATGTGAAGACGAAGTACATGTTACGGTTGTAACTAGAGACTTATGGACTTTACTGCCCGACATTAGTTTTAGTCGCAGTGGTGGTGAAAACTCCTCGCGCCTTGGCTTTCGAGAAACAAACTTACTAGGATATGGCAAAAGATTATCTTTCACCGCAACTGAAGATAAAGATAGAAACGGTTATTTATTTGTTTATGACGACCCAGCTATCTTATCGAGTCGTTACCGAGGTCGCATAGAGTATGCTGACAACTCAGATGGAGAGCGGCATTATTTAGGGGCTTACCTGCCATTTTATTCTATTAAGTCGACGCATAGTTATGGGTTTTATACTTTTGCGAATAAACGGGTAGAATCGATTTATTCTCGAAACGAAGTCGTTTCTGAGTTTTTACACGACACTGAAATTAACGACGCGTATTATGGTTTCGCCGTTCAGGCACCTAAACAATGGACACATAGATATACTGTGGGTCTACACAATGAACAACACAACTTTAAAACCACCCCTTACTCTTTTCTTGCTGTTGCAGACAACCGAGCACTCACCTACCCATATTTTCAGGGTCAATGGCTTCAAGACGATTATATTAAGGTGCGTAATTTTGATTCAATTTACCGCACAGAAGATTTAAATTTAGGCTGGAATGTAAAAGCCAAACTCGGTTATTCATCGAATAACTGGGTAGATGACGACAGTCACGTCATTTATCAATTTTCCGCAAGCAAAGCGCATTACACAACCGAACGCAGTTTATGGCGATTCAATACCAGTATTCAAGGAGAATGGAATACAGACCAAAATGAAGCCCGAAACTTCATAAGTGCCGTTAACTTTCAATATTATCTAAATACCAGCATACAGCAATCATGGTTTGCGAACTTATCTTTGAAATATGCAAAAAACTTAACGGCAGACAAACAATTGGTTTTAGGCGGCGAGACTGGACTAAGAGGTTACCCGTTAAATTACCAACAAGGTAGTCGTAGCGCTTTAGTTAATTTAGAAAAACGTTACTACTGGGAATATGACCTACTGCAACTTTTCAAGGTAGGAGGAGCGCTTTTCTTCGATGCAGGTAAGGTTACAGGCAAAGCACAAGTTAATACCGATAATTCACTACTGAAGAATATAGGCATGGGATTAAGGCTTGCACCGAGTCGAGCCAATGCTGGCATTGTATTGCATTTGGATATTGCAGCGCCAATAAATAAAGAAGATAACATTGACAGTGTGCAATGGTTATTTACGGTTAAAAACCGCTTTTAAAAACAGCTCATGGCGCTCTCGGCAGGGATCGAACCTGCAACTCAGCTTCCGGAGAGCTACGTGATATCCATTTCACCACGAGAGCACACGAACGATGCATATAGTAATGTCATTCCTTTGCAAATACTAGCATTTCACTTTCAGCTGATTAAATAACAGACTAAAAACAAAAATATTAATGCTTTTTAGCGATTTTTTGTATTTTTGACTATGCTTAGATTTTGATTTACCAGTATTATAGACAGCAAGTTACTACGTTTTATTAACATAAAGCGCCGTGTAATGCGGTAACAACAACAATAAAAGCTTAACACATCAAGAGGAAGCTATTATGAGCCAAATGACCACGCAGCAAGTTGCTGAGTTTTTAGAAGTAAAAGTGGAAAGAGTGAAAAGACTTGCTCGTGAAAACCTATTAATCGCAAAAGGTGAAGACGCACAAGGTGATCCCGTATTTGATCAAGCTGACGTAGAAAAATACAAAGAATTAGCAAAGCGATTAGGTGGTATTTAGCCGCTTTAATTGTAATGTGTGTGAAGTGGCTTTTTCTACTTCACCTCGCACATCATACCAAGAGATACACAGCAATAGATAAGCATTCCTAAATACCCTTAATTTCTCTATTGCATAATCGGGTACTGCGATACCCTTACTTGCATAATAGATATTCAGCATCCACACTATTTCGTCATTCGTGAGCTGGAAGCTGGTTACAAGCCCAGCTAAGTCGAAATAAACATCGCTAACTGCTGCATATTCAAAATCAATCACAACCACTCCCGCTGCAGTCGCTATTATATTTTCTCTGACTAAGTCGTTATGGCAACACCCTAACTCTTTTGGATAACTATCAAGTAAGCGAAAACAGCTCTCTAACTCTGAATTAAAACGCTTTTTAAGAGAGGCGCTTAAATCTGACAATACGTGTTTTATACCTAAAGAGACAGGCAAATTGACCAATGGTTGTTGATGTACTGCAGAGATTGTCTCCACCAAATTACATAATCGTTTTTTATCTATGCCCTCAGCTGCTTCATCGATATACGTGAACAGCGCAACTTTAAGCCTCTCATCCCAGCGAATGACTTCTTGAATATTGGACTCTGATTTTGCTATTAGACCCTGAAAAGCGAGGCTTAGCGAGGGCATGTCATTTTGATAAAGCTTGAGCAAATATTTATTCTGTTCGACAACAATTAAATAATTATGATTACTCAACCCTGATGTGATTTGATAACACGCTTTAACTTGCCTGAAAGCAAAAGATTCAGCAACGAACCCTCTTACTTCATCAGGCAGATTTTGGAAGCTATAGGCTCGCAAGTGGTAAGCCATTTCTTTGTTCGTGTTCTTCGTACCAACGTTTGTAACCCCAACAAGCTATAACCGTATAAAACACATAAAGTACAAAGGTCGGATAATATCCTTTCACAAAGAACAGGTACATAGATGCGGCATTAATGATGATCCAATAAAGCCAGTTCTCTAAAACCTTTTTAGCCACTAAATACGTTGTCATCACGGCAAAACAGGTTGTAAAACTATCTAGATACGCAAAATCAGCATGGGTGTAATTGTCCATAACAAAGCCGACACCTGTTGCCGTTAAAGCGGTGACAATGATGATATAAATATGTCTTAACAATGGCCAAGAAATAATAGGGGCGACTGAATCAGGCTGCTTGCCTTGTTGCCACATATACCAACCCACTACCGCCATTACCATGTAATACACATTTAATGCGGATTCCATCAACAACGCACCATTCCAATACATAATGGTATAAATAAATGTACTAAGAAAAGCCGCAGGCCAGCACCATTGATTCTCTTTCACAGCTAAAAAGACATAAGCCAGAGAAAGTATGACTGCGATGTACTCCCAGCCAGACATAGCAGTAAAACCGGAAAATGTGGCGCTTAAAAATTCAATCATTGCGGCGATAAATCTCCAGAAATGAACTTACACACAAAGACAATCTTCCCAAACTCTGCAAAAGAGCGTTTCATTTCTTCTTGAAGTACCGACATAACCAAATCATATTCACCAAATACTTGGGTAGACATGGTATTCGTTAAAACCTTAAGCTCTGGGTGTGTATTTAAGCGCTCAATAAAGGCTTTGATAAAAGGGATATAATCTGAGTGAAGTGGATATTTGCTAATTTCTACAGATAGCTGCATTTTGAAATCCATAATAGAAGTGTTTTACCTATTTTAGCCTCTGAGATTTTTTAAGGAATAGTTTTATTTAGGTTTTTGCCCGTCATAAAATCCGCTTTTGGAGTGTAATTGATCCAGTCTTGCTGGTGAGTAATGAGCCCTTTTTCATTAAATTGTAGTGTCATAACAAATCGCCAAGGTCCCATTTTTTGGCCATGGTAAATAAATTCATTAAAGTGCCCTGATATAACGGCTTGCCGCTGTTGCTCATCAATAACCAAGCGCTCTACTTTAAAGGTCTTTAAATCGTCTATAACTTTAAAATTACCACCGTTCCAATTATAAAAAGCAGCAATGCCTGATTTTCCAACAGCGTGATGACCATATACTAAATCTTCTAACTGTGCAGAATCTGCATACAGCTTTAAAAATGCATCAAAATCGACTCTAGCCTGATAGATTGATATAAATTGCTCAACTTGAGGTTTTATAGTGGGCACATTATTTTGCTTAAGCGGACTTTTACAGCCGATTAAAAGCAAACCAATGAAAATAGCAAAGCACCTTGTCATATATTTTCACCTCAACAATCAAAAAAGCGCGCTCATCGCGCGCTTAAAGCCATTAACTACCGACAATACCTAATGGCGTGGCATTTTTCCATGCGCCTCGAGTAAAGTCAGGAATACTAATAGATTCACTACGATTCGCGACTGACTGAGCTGAAAGTGGTGAGATCACCGACCAAGCTGCACCATCGTATACATCTTGATCTAGCGCTTCACCGTTGCGTAAACAATAAATCATGCGCCAGAACATTAAGAAATCCATGCCACCATGACCGCCATTGCGTTCTGCTTCTGCGCCCATTTTCTTCCACAGCGGATGATCATATTTGTCATACCAAGGGGACATATCATGCTCCCATTCATGGAAGTTATCTAGATTACCGCCCTTTTCAAGTGCGATACGATTCGGGAAGCCCGCAAACACACCATTTGTGCCTTGGATCAAATTATGACGAGAGTAAGGTCTTGGCGTGGTTGTATCGTGTTGTACCATGATGGAACGACCTTTAACCGTTTTGATCATGGTGGTATTCATATCACCGGCAATATAGTTCAATTGATTCCGTTGATGATCCGCTGGGAATTCTCGTTGTGCATAGGCCGCTCGGCCCAATGCTGGAGAACTCATAGAAGTTAAGTAATCAAAACGGTCACCGCGGTTAATGTTCATATATTGAGAAACAGGGCCTAAGCCATGAGTTGGGTACAAGTTACCATCACGCTTTGCATGCCAACCCGTTCGCCAAGAACCTGTTTTATGCTCGATTTCTTTCATTTGCCAACGCAGTTCATGAATATAAGCGGCTTCACCATGCAGTAATTCGCCGAATAGTCCCTGACGAACCATATTAAGCACCATCAACTCATCACGACCATAGTTGACGTTTTCCATCATCATACAGTTTTTCTGAGTGCGCTCTGCGGTATCGACAATGTCCCACATCTCTTCGACTGTCAGTGCCAAAGGCACTTCAACAAATGCATGCTTTCCACTGTTCATAGTGTCAATGGCCATAGGTGCATGCCACTTCCAAGGCGTTGAGATGATCACAATATCTATATCATCACGGGCTAGCATATCTTGATAGGCTAAATCCGCACCTCGGTACAGAGCTGGTTTTTTTAAGCCTCGCTCAGCTAAATAATTAGCAGAACGTTCCAAAACCTCATCATGAGTATCACAAATTGCGACAATTTCAGCGCCTTCAATATGGCTCATGCGGCGCACATGACCATAACCACGCTGGCCAACGCCGATAAACCCAACTCTGACCACGTCCATTTTTGGTGCGATAAGACCAATAACCGATTTACCTTTCTGAGTCGGTACAAATGCTGTGCTTGAGTTTGATGTTTGCGCACACCCTGCAGCGACACTCGCTGCGGCAGCAACACCTGCGGCTTTGAGAAAGTCACGTCTATTTAATTGTTTCATTATTATTTTTCCTCTTTGTAACCACTTATACCAATCGGTGTAATTAAGTAGCCTATTTTGAGGTGGATAAAACTTTGCGATAGCAAGGCAAAAATTTTGCTGTTTAGTTATTCTAAATGATAAATTTTTAACACAGCTAGCGTGAGTTTTAGCTTCTCAAATTGGTTAAGTATTATGACTGATTGGTATTTACCCTAACCAATAAGTAAAGCGCTGTCATTCAGTTGCGACCAATATATGTTCCTATTTTGTTTTGGCACAAAAAAAGCGCCTATGGCGCTTTTTATATGTCTTAACTAATCAATTTAGCTATGTATTAATTTTTCAAGCAGGGCTTCTTTTGCAACCACATCTTGATATAACTTAAACTGATTTCTCGCTCGATGCAGATTGTGCTCACTGTGCTTAGTCGCAAAGTAATTATCACCATCTAAGTAATCGGTTAAGAAACGAAGACCAATCATAAATGGCATTACTTTCGCCCCCAGTAAAAAGCTTTGCTTTTCTTCTGGTGTAAGCTCATTTTCTAATGGAGCAACATAACCTTTAACTAAAGCGGCAAAAATCTCTTCTCGTACTCGTACATTATCAAGGTTTGTTGAATCTTCTTCTTCAGGAGAGCAGAACGTACGCACCATATCACCAAAATCAAACAGCCAATAACCAGGCATACATGTATCAAGATCAATCACTGAACGTGCGCCATCGGTTTCTTTACAGAACAGCATGTTGTTGATTTTGGTGTCATTGTGACACGGTCTAAGTGGAATGGTGCCGTAGATCGATTCTAGCTCATCTGCAAGACCAAATTGCGCTTGGCAAAACGCAATTTCCTCTTGGCATTTTTCAGCTCTATTTTCACTATCTGCTTCAAGTTTGTCGTTAAACGCAGCAATTCGCATAGCAAGGTTATGAAAGTCAGGAATAACATGGTGTAGTACTTGTGCATCAAAGTCTGACAATGCCAAGGCAAATTGGCCAAATGCATTCGCCGCAGTTTGCGCCTTCTCTGGGCAACTCACCACATCTTCGCTGTAACTCTTACCAATAAACTCTAGAGCACGCCACACTTCACCATCGACCTTCACTAGGTATTCTTCTGAGGTGGTCGGCAAATGCTTGATAATCTCTAATTCATAGTCATTCTTATCAGCTTTTTCTGTAAGATGCTGTTCAATAGCTCGAGCATTTTCAACCAAATGTTCAGGGGTAGGAAATACTTCGGTATTTAGCTTTTGCACAACCACAGCTTGTTGTGAATCTTTTAACAACATTGTGGTATTAATATGACCACTACCGATTGGTTTAATTGTGGCATTTTCATGGTCTAAACCAAATTCTTGCGACAAATGCTCAGCTATCGCAGTGTTAGTCATAGTCACCTCAGATACTGGTGTAATGGGCGTGATAGTTTGCTCATCCTTGACGATGTTCATAAATCTTTCCTGCTACGCTTGTTAATTCTTCTTTAAATGTGACACCAAACCAAAAATCAACGGCAGAATAAACACGCACTGAAACATGCTCACTTTCTATGCAGGCTTGGATGCAATTAGGTAAATAGTACTCTTTTTTGACATCGCTGTCATAAGCTTCTAGGAATTTTTTAAAATCATTTTCTAGTTTAGCCATCAAGATGGGTGTAATACCCCAAAAAGTCATAGAAGCTAGGCTATGGCTGTCTAGTGATTGTAATTCGCCCTCAATTTCTCCCACCAAACCATATTCTGTTTGATGAATATTTAAGGTTTCAGTAACCTGCTTGAGTGTTTGTTGCTCAACTTCACAAATACCTCGATTTACTCCACCTTGCTCTGAGAGGGTTTTCTCAATTGGGAAGGCAACCATAGCCATACAGCTATCATCTTGCGATTGATTGAAATGCTGAACCATTTGTTTATAAGCATTGGGTCCATAATAGTCGTCAGCGGTAATAACAACAGCAGGGCCATTTAAGTAAGGCTTTGCACATAATAATGCATGCCCTGTGCCCCAAGGCTTAGTGCGATGCTCGGCTAAATGCTTAAACTCAGAGGGCAGCATATCAATACTTTGCTCAACCAAAGTAATTTTCATCGAATTCGGTAGTCGCGGTAGGATTACTTGCTCTAATTCTGCACGAACGGATTTATTAATGATTAACACCGCTTGCTTGATGCCTGCATTGAATGCATCTTCAATGCTCAGTTCCATAATGGTGCGCTTAAGTTTGGGCAGTGGGGTAATTTGTTTGTTACCACCAAATCGACTTCCAAGCCCACCGGCTAGCACCACAAGCGTTAAATTATTTTGCTCTGTTGCCATTTAAAATTATTGACCAAAAATTAACAGGCGCAAGAGTGTACCAGCTTTAGGTTAGATAATCAGCGAAAAATTGTATACACATTAGTGGTATAAGGTGAGAATAACAATGCATTCTCACTAGGCCACGTTTAATTAAAAACTTTGGCAGAGATATTTAACTTCTTGGTATTCCTCTAAGCCTTGCTTTGCCCCTTCTCGACCAAGACCCGATGCTTTCACTCCACCAAATGGCGCGACTGGATTTGAGATGAGAGCTTCATTAATACCCACCATGCCATATTCTAGACTGCTCGCTACACGCTGAACTTGTGACATGTCTTGCGAATAAAAATACGCAGCTAAACCTTCATCAACGGAGTTAGCCATAGTGAGTGCCTGATTTTCATCTTCAAAAGTTTGAATAGCGACCACAGGCGCGAAGATTTCACTTCGACTAATCTCCATACTTTGGTTAACCTCAGTCAAAATGATAGGTGCCATAAACTGCCCCGCTTTTTCTTCACCTTGGTAGGCAATTTTGGCACCTTGCAAGGTGGCATCTTCAACTAGGTTTTGTGCTTTAAGTTTCGCTTGTGCGTTAATCAATGGGCCTAAATCGGCACCTTCAGTAAAGCCATTAGCCACTTTTAACCGAGCAGTTTGCAGCTTTAATTCTGCTAAGAACTCATCTAAGCATGTGTTTTGTATTAAGACTCTATTAGCTGCTACGCAGGTTTGTCCCGCGTTTCTAAATTTCGCCACCAACAGCCCTTGCACCGCTTTTTTAATATCGGCACTTTCAAATACCATAAAAGGCGCATTGCCACCGAGCTCGAGAGAAGCTCGCTTAATTGACTGGGCGCTTTGCGCTAACAAAATTTGTCCGACTCGCGTTGAGCCGGTGAACGTAATTTTTCTAACTTGTTTGTGTTCACAAAAAAATGCGCCAAGCTGTGCTGCATCTTCTGTGACTAAGGTTTGAAAAGCCCCCGCTTCCATACCCGCTTGCAATGCAAGCTGACACAACGCCAATGCACTTAATGGTGTATATTCAGATGGCTTGAGGATAAAACTACAACCCGCAGCATAAGCCGGCGCGACTTTTCGGGTGATCATAGCAAGGGGGAAATTCCACGGTGTAATACCAAATACCACGCCTACTCCCTGCTTAATGACAGTCAGCTGTTGAGTTGGACTATTAGCCGGAATGATTTCGCCATAACTACGGTGCGCTTCATCTGCAAACCATTTTACAAAACCCGCTGCGTAATCAACTTCGGCTAAAGATTCTTTTAAGACCTTGCCTTGTTCAAGGGTGACAAGTTCAGCTAATGCCTGCTTATGCTCTATGATCAAACTATGCCATTTTAATAACACATCGCTGCGTTGTTTAGCAGTGGTTGTTTTTAGCGCTTCAAAACATGTAATGGCAGCATCTAATGCATGCTGACAGCCTGCCATATCAACCGATGAAAGTGTTTCAATCAACTGCTCGTTAGCAGGGTTATTTATGGTGAAAGTATCGCTACCTTGATACGACTTACCATTAATAAATGAGCTATTTAACGCCTTATGCCAATACATGCTATGTCTCCTTAAACAAAAAACCCGTAGTAAAGACTACGGGTTTTCATAATCAAAATCGATTAATGATCTTCATTCACAATATTCAGGTTGTATTTTGGAATTTCTACAACCAAGTCTTCATCGTTGATGATTGCCTGACAACCTAGACGTGATTCAGGCTCTAAGCCCCATGCTTTATCTAGCATATCATCTTCTAACTCGTCACTTTCTTCTAGTGAGTCAAAACCTTCACGGATCACCACATGACAGGTTGTACATGCACATGACTTCTCGCAGGCATGAGGAATTGAAATACCATTTTTTAAAGCAACATCCAGTACAGTTTGACCTGTTTTTGCTTCAATTGCCGCGCCTTCTGGGCAAAGCTCTTCATGGGGTAAGAAAATAATCTGTGGCATTACTTATACCTCGTCTACAGACTGCCCAGTAAGGGCTTGTTTAATTGACATATCCATACGGCGCGAAGCAAATTCACTACTTGCCGCATCTACAGCTTCAATGGCTGTTTTAATTTCATCTGGTGATGTCGCAGTTTCACGTAAATCAGCCAGCTTTTGCATTTCACTACGAAGTGCAGCTAATTCGTCATCATTTAATAATTGACTGTCTGTTGATAGAGAAGCTTCTAATGCTTCTAATACGCGCAGCGCTTCAACTTGCTGCTCTTTCAACATACGCGCTTGCATATCTTCTTTGGCATTGCTCATTGAATCTTTAAGCATTTGTGCAACTTGATCGTCAGACAAACCAAATGACGGCTTAACTTGGATCTCTGCTTGCACGCCCGTTGATTTCTCCATCGCAGACACGCTCAACAGACCGTCTGCATCCACTTTAAAGGTGACTCGAATATGCGCTGCACCAGCCGCCATTGCAGGGATACCTTTTAAGCTAAATTTAGCCAGTGAACGACAATCATCTACCAGCTCACGTTCGCCTTGCAATACATGCAATGACATGGCCGTTTGACCGTCTTTGAACGTCGTAAACTCTTGCGCACGTGCAACTGGAATCGTGGTGTTGCGCGGGATGATTTTCTCAACCAATCCGCCCATGGTTTCTAGCCCTAGAGACAGTGGTAATACATCTAACAGTAACATGTCTGAATCTGGCTTGTTGCCTACGAGAATATCTGCCTGGATCGCAGCACCGATTGCGACCACGCGATCTGGGTCGATAGAAGTCAGTGGCTTTTTATCAAAGAACACTTCAACTTGCTCACGAATAACTGGCATACGGGTTGAACCACCCACCATAACAACTTGCAAGATTTCTTCATGCGATACATCAGCATCTTTTACTGCACGGCGACAGGCACGTAATGTCTTTTTCACTAACGGCATCACCATTTCAGCAAACTGAGCGCGTGTTACTGTCACTGTGTGAGTTGTCTCTCGTAGCTCTAAACCAACATTAACGGTTTCGTAACTCGATAGCGCTTCTTTACAAGCTTTGGCTTTATTGATAAATAAACGCAACTCAGAATTATTTAAATCATTAATTTGCGTTTGTTCTTTAAAATGTGCGACAAGTGCAGAGTCAAAGTCGTCACCGCCTAAGCTTGAGTCACCGCCTGTTGCTAAAACTTCAAATACACCTTGGTTTAAACGTAAGATAGAGATATCAAATGTACCACCACCTAAATCGTAAACGGCGATCACGCCTTCTTGTCCTGAATCTAAGCCATAAGCAACGGCAGCAGCTGTTGGTTCGTTCAATAAACGTAGAACATTTAGACCGGCAAGTTCTGCAGCATCTTTGGTGCTTTGACGCTGTGCATCATCAAAGTATGCTGGCACTGTGATCACTGCCCCTTTAATTTCTTCACCAGCAAAGCTTGCTGTTGCACGATCTTTAAGTGACTTTAAAATCTCTGCTGATGCCTGTACTGGGTTGATTGCACCCACTACAGTATTAATGGCTAAGCTGCCATTATTTTCAACGAACTCGTAAGGCAGTTGCCCATAACTTTGTTCAATCTCAGTTTGAGATTTGCCTAAGAAACGCTTTACTGAAATTAACGTATTAGTCGGGTCTTCTGCTGATGCCGCAGCGGCAGCTTGACCCACTGTGATCTTATCAGCTTCATAGCGAACCACAGATGGCAACATCGCTGAGCCATCAAAATCAGTTAGGGTTTTGGCTTCACCACTTTGTACCGTCGCAACCAAAGAGTTTGTGGTACCAAGGTCAATGCCAATAGCTAGCTTATGTTCATGAGGTGCCGCGCTCTGCCCCGGCTCAGCAATTTGCAATAATGCCATAATGCTCTACGTTCTTAGGTTCGTGTCTATACTCTTCCTACTTAAAGCTGCAGCGGTGTTGACTGCTCTCGTTCTCCCCCAATTACATAGAAAATCTATGCTCATGGGCTTTCACTCGATTGCGCCTACCTGCAACTACAAGTAGTTTGAGTATTAAACCAATTTGGTTTAGTCGAATAAACTGTCTTCAATGCGTGCTAATTCATCACGCAATTTGTATACAAATTTTAGCTTTCGAATGTTATCAGCTGCAGCGTCTAATTGCTCATCGTCATCACTGTTTAATTGCGATGCAAGTTGTGCTGAATATTGTTTATCAAGTAGCTTAATTTCTTGTTCAAAATCTTCGATAGCCACTTCTGGATCGTTACTCTGCGGAAGATCTTCTAGCGCTTCTCGCAGTTCCATTTGCTGCATTAAAAACATCGGATCTTGTAAAGTCTGCTGCTCAGCGCGAATGTCTTTGCCTTTTTCGCTCAACATATACTCAGCGCGTTTCACTGGGTGTTTTAACACTGCTAATGCATCGTTGATCTCTGCGGCTTTTTGAACAGCCAGCAGTTTTTCGCGTTCACTTTTTCCGGCATACCGGTCTGGGTGAACAATACGTTGTAATTCTAAATAGCGGGTATTAATGGCATTTAGATCAACATCATATGAAACGGGAATATCAAACAATTCAAAGTAATGCATTAGGTTAACTCATTCAAAAGCGCTAAAATTATTATGCTAAATGATATTATACAACAAAGCCCTACCAAGGCAGGGCTTTGTTAACAACAGCAAGGTCAGTTACACTGTAAAACTTTCGCCGCAGCCACATTCGTCTTTTTGATTCGGGTTAGTAAATTTAAACCCTTCGTTTAGACCTTCTTTCGTGTAATCAAGCTCTGTACCGTCAAGATAAACCATGCTTTTCGCATCAATGATGACTTTAACACCATTATGCTCAAACACTTCATCACCTTCGTCTAACTCGTCTACGAACTCTAATACGTAAGCTAAGCCTGAACAGCCCGTCGTTTTAATACCTAAACGAAGACCGATGCCTTTGCCACGATTAGCTAAGAATGTCTGAACGCGATTAGCTGCCGCGTCAGTTAATGTTACTGCCATGCCGCTCTCTCTTATTTAGCTTGTTTGCTTTTGTAATCTGCAATTGCAGCTTGAATCGCATCTTCAGCTAGAATTGAGCAGTGAATTTTTACCGGTGGTAATTCTAGCTCAGCAGAAATATCTGTGTTTTTGATTTCAGAAGCTTCGTCTAGTGTTTTGCCTTTCACCCACTCTGTTACCAGTGAAGATGATGCAATCGCACTACCACAACCATAAGTTTTGAACTTAGCATCTTCAATAACGCCTTGTTCAGACACTTTGATCTGCAGCTTCATCACGTCACCACATGCAGGTGCACCCACCATGCCTGTTGCAACGCTTGGATCGTTTTTATCTAGAGCACCTACGTTTCTTGGGTTCTCTACGTGATCAATTACTTTATCACTGTACGCCATAATTCTTTCCTCGCTACCCGCTATAAACTTGCTACACGTTAAATTAGTGGTGAGTCCACTCAACGCTATCTAAATCAATACCTTCTTGGTGCATCTCCCAAAGTGGAGACATTTCACGAAGACGGCCAATTGAGTTTTTAAGTAACTCAACAGTGTAATCAATCTCTTCTTCAGTCGTGAATCGACCGATGCTGAAACGAATTGAGCTATGTGCTAGCTCGTCATTACGACCTAGCGCACGTAATACATACGATGGCTCAAGACTTGCTGAAGTACATGCAGAACCAGAAGATACCGCGATGTCTTTTACAGCCATTAGTAATGACTCACCTTCAACAAAGTTGAAGCTGATGTTTGAAATGCCAGGCACCGATTGATCAATCGCACCGTTGAAATACACTTCATCCATGCTCATCAAGCCATCAAGTAAACGCTTGCGAAGCGTGCTGATGTGCGCATGGTCTTTTTCGAAATCTTGTTTAGCAACACGGAAAGCGGTACCCATACCAACGATTTGGTGAGTCGCTAACGTACCAGAACGCATACCACGCTCATGGCCACCACCGTGCATTTGTGCTTCTAAGCGAGCACGTGGCTTACGACGAACATAAAGCGCACCAATGCCTTTAGGGCCATAGATTTTATGCGCAGAGAAAGACATGAAATCAACTTTTAGTTCTTGTAAGTCGATTTTTACTTTACCCGCACTTTGCGCTGCATCTACGTGGAACATGATCTTGCGCTCACGACACATCTCACCGATGGTCGTAATATCTTGAATAACACCTAGCTCATTGTTCACGTGCATCACGCTCACAAGTACCGTGTCATCTCGCATTGCTGCTTCTAATTTTTTAAGGTCAAGTAAACCGTTTTCTTCAACTTCTAAGTAAGTTGCTTCAAAACCTTGACGCTCTAACTCACGGAATGTATCTAAAACAGCTTTGTGCTCAGTTTTAACCGTGATGATGTGCTTGCCTTTCTTCTTGTTGAAGTTAGCAGCGCCTTTAATTGCTAGGTTATTTGATTCTGTCGCGCCTGAAGTGAAAACAATTTCACGCGGATCTGCATTAATTAAATCAGCGATATCGTTACGCGCTTGGTCCACTAGCTCTTCGGCCTGCCAACCAAAACGGTGTGAACGTGATGCTGGGTTACCAAAATTGCCATCCATAGTCAGACATTGCATCATTTCATCTGCAACGCGCTGATCAACCGGAGTGGTTGCTGCATAATCTAGGTATATCGGTAATTTCATTGGTTTCTCCGCTTGACGCCAACTTAAAGTTGACAGCTCACTTGAATGTTATCTAGTTGCTTTATGGCAGTTTTAACAGCGCTATCTTGACGAGAAGCAACTGACTGCACATCAGATTTGGCGACTAACTCAGCTAGGGAAATATTATTTAAAAACTCAGCAATACGCTCACTTAGATCTGACCATAGTGTGTGAGTTAAACAACGCATGCCGTTCTGACAACCGCCGCCTTCACCGTGACAACGGGTTGCATCAACTGACTCGTCGACTGCATTAATCACATCACCTACAGAGATAGTTTGCGAATCTCGGCCAAGTAAATAGCCGCCGCCCGGTCCACGCACAGAGCTCACTAAGCCATGTTTACGTAAACGAGCAAATAATTGTTCTAGGTAAGATAATGATATTTCTTGTCTTTCAGAAATATCAGCTAAAGGAACTGGGCCAACATCGGCGTGCAAAGCAACATCGAGCATCGCTGTGACTGCGTATCTGCCTTTAGATGTTAGTTTCATTATTGCCCCCTCAGCGTTTTATCAGGTGGTGAATTTTAATTACCTGACTAGGATAGTCAAGTATTACTCACTACACTTACCACTAAAGTAACAAGTGCAATACTTGAGTAATTTACTCAAGTACTGCTCATTGTAATTACCCGACTAAATTAGTCAAGTATTAAGCAAAAAATAATCAGGGGTTATTTATTGCCTGTGGACTTGTTAATTGAAGTCAAAATACCGCGTAAAATATTAAGCTCTTGATCTTCTGGGCGAGCGCGATTGAACAGACGCTTAAGCTTGGTCATTACCATGCCGGGGTGCTGCTTGATGATGAAACCGGTTTCTTTCAATGTGCTTTCTAAGTGCTCGTAGAAAAGCTCCATTTGCTGAGAGCTTGGGTAAACTGCATCGTCTTCTTCTACTGGCTTATCTTGCTTATCTAAAAACGCCATACGCGTTTCGTAGGTAAGGGTTTGAACGGCCATCGCAAGGTTTAATGAACTATATTCAGGATTTGCAGGAATACATACGTGGTAGTTACAAAGTTGCAGCTCCTCATTAGTCAAGCCACTGTTTTCACGACCGAAAACTAAAGCTACAGGGCCGCTTTCAGATCCATCAACCAATTTTTGAGCGCACTCTCTTGGCTCTACCATCGGCCAAGATAAGGTACGTGAACGGGCACTTGTGCCAATTGTTAGTGAACAGTCTGCAATGGCTTCTTCTAACTTGCTCACCGTCACGCTATTACCTAGCACATCAGTTGCACCAGCTGCGAGTGCACTGGCATGGCTATCCACCTCACAAGCCGGGTCAACTAAATATAGTTTTGATAACCCCATGGTTTTCATTGCGCGTGCAACTGAACCAATATTGCCAGAATGAGAGGTGTTAACTAACACAATACGAATATCTTCTAATGCCATTTCACTAAGCCTTTACGACGAAAATTGATAATTGGCTAAGTTTACCACAGCCTTTTTCTGCCACTCAAAAATCTTCGTTTATATTTTTTAATAGCAATTTCAACACGGTCAAAAAAACAACAATTTTATTTTGTTTTTTGGGTTTACTTTAAGGCAAAAATCGCTAGAATACGCCGTCCTGTGCTTACTGCATTGTCAGTAGGCAACGAATTTATACTGTTCTTTTACAACCCAAAGGTAATGCTATGCATCCAATGTTAAACATTGCGGTACGCGCTGCGCGTAATGCAGCTAAAGTGATCTTACGTGCAAGTGAAGATTTATCACGTGTTGAAGCCCAACAAAAAGGCAACAACGATATTGTTACTAACGTAGATAAAGAAGCGGAAGCTATTATCCGTGAAACGATTTTAAAAGCGTATCCAGAGCACTCAATCGTGGGTGAAGAACTAGGTGTTACCGAGGGTAAAGATGCTGACTATCAGTGGATTATCGATCCATTAGATGGCACAACAAACTTCATCAAAGGCATTCCTCATTATGCCATCTCAATCGCACTTAAAGTAAAAGGTCGTTTAGACCAAGCGGTTATCTACGATCCTGTACGTAGTGAGCTATTCACTGCTTCTCGTGGTCAAGGCGCACAGCTAAACAGCACGCGTCTTCGTGTTGCTAAAAACAACGAAATCGCAGGTACTGTGCTAGCGACTGGTTTCCCATTCAAACAAAAGCACCACATTGATGCATACACTGATGCATTTAAAGCGCTATTTGTTCACACAGCTGATATTCGTCGTGCAGGTTCTGCGGCATTAGATATGGCTTATGTTGCAGCTGGTCGTATTGATGGTTTCTTCGAAATCGGTCTTAAGCCTTGGGATACAGCAGCTGGTGAGTTACTTATCAAAGAAGCTGGCGGCATGATCACTGATTTTGCTGGCGGTACTAACTACACGAAGAGCGGTAACATTGTGTGTGGTTCACCTAAGCTTTGCCAACAGATCGTAAAAGAAATTCGCCCGACATTAACTGAGTCATTACTTAAGTAATTACGACTGTATTGGGTTTAAAAAAGGAGCCATCGGCTCCTTTTTTGTTTTGTCGAAAGTAATTTATTCAGCATTAAAATACGGATTCTTCAACCTGATGGCCTTATCAGGCTGATACATAGATAACCGCGCTAAATCTTTGTCAAAGTAACGTGAAAATAACGCATCAAATTCACCGCTTTTTTTTAATTTATTCAATCCACGCTTTAGGTCATCTGCCAATTGTGGCTTTGCTTTATTCACGAAGAAATAAAATGCTGTTGGATATTCCAAATATACATTCGGCAATAACACAAATTTATCCGGGTTTTCTTCAAGCTCAGAGTTCACTTCAATGAAAGAACGAGGAAAGTAGTCTACTCTACCCGCAGCTAATAATTTAAACATAGCTTGATAATTAGAGAGTGGCTTTATCGGCAGGTTGTGGAAAGCCAATATTTTAGTATCTGGCCAGTCATGCCCTTGTACAGCAGTAAATGCTTTTAATTGCTCAATACTTTTAAGTTCTGCGAACTGTGCAAGACGCTCTTTTTTCACCATGACCGCCCGCTTGCCTATGTAGCCCTTGAATAAAGGTACAGGTATAGCTATTGCGATTTGCTCACGGTCAGGGCTGGTCATACTCCAATGCAAGTCAACTTTTCCTGACGAGAGTGCCATCAAAGTACGCTGTTGATGAGGGTGAACAGTGACATGCTCATAATCGTAAGTGGCTCCTGCAGCTATTAACGCTTTATCGAGCAACTCATAAAGGTAATGATCTCGCTCATAAAGCTTTCTTGGCTCTTTCGCGACTTTTATGGTTTCAGTTTCTTTTGCCTGAAGCTGAAAAGCAGCACAAACACTTATAATAATGAAAAAATTGATGAGTCTCTGCATATAGTGGGCTCCCACTCATTTTATTCTAAGCTACCCAAAATAGAGCCATGACTCAAGTATTTCTGATTAAGAAACAATCGCCACTGTTGGTCGGCGCTTATTTGCTACAAACAAATAGCTGTTACGATAACGTTTGGCTTCCTTCTTGGCATCCGTTGCTAGCGCCGCGACCTGATGACTGTTATGACAGCTATCAACATGAGGTGACACAAGGCCAATTGACAATGTGAGCAAAGGCACAAACTGCTGCTGTCCTTCTCGGTTTGTAGCCCAATACCCCCCAGCTTTAACATGCTCAGCGGTAAAATAGCTTTTAGACTTCAACTCAAACTCATTAATAATTTCTCGGCAAAGTGGTTCGGCATCATCACCATCAAACACCACCATGAAGTCATCACCACCAATATGTCCAACAAATCCAGAAAAGTCAGCACAGCACTCACTGATCACATCGGCTAGCAGCTTTATTACACCATCACCGCTGGCATAACCATATAAGTCATTAAATTGCTTGAAGTGATTCAAATCGATATAGGCCAAAGTAAACTCTTGTTTATTAAGCAGTCGCTGCTCTATGGCTTCGTTAATTGCAACATTACCCGGTAACATAGTGAGCGGGTTGGCATGCTGGGCATTGCGAATTTTCTCTTCGGTAATGTGTTTTAAAATCGCTCTAAGTGGCACCAAACCTAAATACTTTCCGCCTTGCGTCACCACAATGTGGCGACGAATATCAAAGTCTTGCTCCGTAATTAACTGACTCACTTCATCTAGCTGAGTTTGCTCATCAACAATTAATGGCTGTTTATCCATAAGAGAAGCCAAAGGCTTTTTAGCATACAAAGCATGACCATAAGGCGCTGCAAATACTTCTGTTAGCTGATCACGGTGCAATAAGCCGACAGGAGTTTGATAATCATCCACCACTGCAAGGCTCATCAGCTGTTTGTCTTTTTCAAAAACGCGGTGTGCGTCTTGGCACAATACGCCATTTAATACCGCTGGGGTGACATGTGTTAATTCCCCAATTGTTTTAACTAAACCTCGATGTATCACATTTCCCTGTGTTTGGCTCGACTCTTTTAGAGTATTTGGGTAGGCATTCAGTGGAGCATGTGCAGGTCGTGCAATTAAAAAACCTTGCGCATTGGTAATTCCCAACTGGGTGATTAGTGCTAATTCTTCAGCGCGTTCAATTCCCTCAGCAATAACAGCTGTACGCGTTGCTTTAGCAAGCTCGATAATAGACTTTAAAAACTCACGTTTAACCAAACTTTGATCGCAATGATCAATAAAGTAGCGATCGATCTTTACAAAATCAGGCTGTAACTCTGACCATTGTTTTAACCCTGAGTAACCCGCACCTAGGTCATCAATAGCAATATTAAAGCCTAATTTACGGTAATGACCGATGGTTTTAAGCAACAAAAAGCCGTCATCTACTTTATCTTGCTCTGTCACTTCAATTACAACTTGATTGGCCTGTAACCCATATTGCTGAATAAGCTGAAGAGTTTCACCTCTAGGGTGGTTTGGGTCTAACAATGTATTCGGGCTGACATTTAGAAATAATTTGCCCGACAGGTTTAATTCGGCAAAGCGCTCAATCGCTTTTTCACGGCATAATAGCTCTAATTCAGAGAGTTTATTAAAACGCTGTGCTGCAGCGAACAAGGTGTTTGGTGATTCTAGCTCAGATCCTTTAGGACCTCGACTAAGTGCCTCAAAACCTAAAATAGTTTGCCGCGCAACATCGCAAATTGGTTGAAATAAGGGCTCAACCAAGCGTTCGTCTAAAATTGTTTGTAAACTCTGCGCGTCAATTTTAAACGCCTCTATGCGACCACTCTCCACTGCAGATCACCAAAACAGAAACAGTATCCGGTTAGTTTACAACCGCAGTATGACAATTTTATTGCGCTCGAAATCTGTTCTAGCCAATTAAACTTGCAGGGTTTAAAATACTTGTTTGGAAACCAAACCACGTTTCAAGCCACAGATTTAATTATGACATCACAAACTCGCGGTAATTTATTTATTCTTTCAGCGCCTTCTGGTGCTGGTAAATCAAGCCTGATCAAAGCACTGTTAGAGAAACATGCTAATATTAAAGTCTCAGTATCTCATACCACTCGCGACCCTCGCCCAGGTGAAAACAATGGTGAGCACTACCACTTTGTCAGTGTAGATGAATTCAAAGCATTGATTGAACAAGGCGACTTTTTTGAATGGGCGCAAGTTTTCGAAAATTACTATGGCACTTCAAAAGCAGCGATAGAATCTCAACTTGAGCAAGGCATTGATGTGTTTTTAGATATTGATTGGCAAGGTGCGCGTCAAGTTCGTGAATTAATGCCATCAGTAAAAACGGTCTTTATTCTACCGCCGTCGCAAGCCGAACTTGAAAATCGCTTAAATAACCGCGGACAAGATTCTCAAGAAGTGATTGCAGGCCGTATGGCGGAAGCAAAATCAGAAAGCTCGCATTATGATGAGTTCGATTATGTATTGGTAAATGATGATTTTGATACAGCTCTAATGCAACTTGAACATATTGTTATGGCTGCTCGCCTTGAACTGGATGCACAAAAACACCGTCATCAAAGTTTAATTGCTGAGTTATTAGCTTAATCTCTCTCATTTAAACAAGATAAATTTTTAACCACCTATTGGAGAATTGGTTTGCATCAAGTAAACTTACCAATTCGACATGAATAACTTTGGAGTGCTTCGATGGCTCGCGTAACTGTAGAAGATGCAGTAGATAAAATTGGTAACCGTTTTGACTTAATCCTAGTAGCGGCGCGTCGCGCTCGTCAGATTTCTGTAGGTGGTAAAGATCCTATGGTTGATGCTGAAAACGATAAACCAACTGTAGTCGCTCTACGTGAGATCGAACAAGGGCTTGTGAACAACTCGTCTCTTGATATGATCGATCGTGAAGAGCAACAAAACCAAGAAGCTGCAGAGCTTGCTGCGGTTGCTGCAATTGTTGGCGGTAACAGCTAAGACCCCCTGCACTTCATACTCAAAGCCAGCTTTTATGCTGGCTTTGTTGTTTTTAAGCCTATACAACAAAATAATTACTCTCTGTAGACATAAAAGTCACAGCTAGCCATTGGTTTCTCTGATAATTCATCGTATATTCATAGCATCATATTACTTCACTGGAACATTGGAGTGTGAATGTATCTTTTTGAAGGCCTGAAGCAAAAGATCTCAGAATACCTTTCCCCCGCTGACGTAGAACTGGTTCAAAAAGCCTACGTGGTGGCGCGTGAAGCCCATGAAGGGCAAACTCGCTCTAGTGGCGAGCCTTATATCACTCACCCAGTTGAAGTGACACAAATTCTTGCCAGCATGCGTTTAGACCATGAAACCCTCATGGCGGCACTCATGCATGACGTGATTGAAGACACCGATTTCAGCAAGCAAGATCTTGCTGAAATTTTTGGCAATACTGTCGCGGAGCTTGTCGAGGGTGTAAGTAAGTTAGATAAACTCAGCTTTAAAGATAAAAAAGAATTCCAAGCTGAAAACTATCGCAAAATGATCATGGCGATGACGCAAGATATCCGCGTTATTCTGATTAAGCTTGCCGACAGAACCCACAACATGCGTACGCTTGGCGCACTTCGTCCAGATAAGCGTCGCCGTATCGCCCGTGAAACGCTAGAAATTTTTGCGCCTATCGCGAATCGCCTTGGTATTCATGACATTAAAAATGAATTAGAAGACTTAGGTTTTCAGGCGCTTTACCCAATGCGTCATCGCGCTTTAAAATCAGAAGTTGCTAAAGCTCGCGGTAACCGTAAAGAAGTGATCAGTAATATTCAAAATGAGATCAAATCTCGTCTTGAAGAAGCTGGTATTCAAGCGAATGTCAGTGGCCGTGAAAAACACTTATACAGCATATATCGTAAAATGCTCAACAAAGAACTGATGTTCAATGAAGTCATGGACATTTATGCTTTCCGTATTGCTGTTGATAACCTAGATACTTGTTATCGTGTACTCGGTGTGGCTCATAACTTATATAAGCCAATCGAAACACGTTTCAAAGATTATATTGCCGTACCAAAAACCAATGGTTACCAGTCACTACATACTTCACTTGTTGGCCCACATGGTATTCCAGTCGAGATCCAAATTCGTACCCACGATATGGATCAAATGGCTGACAAAGGGGTTGCTGCACATTGGATGTATAAAAAGGCCGGTGACAGTGCAGGCCATACGGCACAGCAACGCGCTCGTCAGTGGATGCAGAGCCTACTTGAATTACAACAAAGTGCTGGTTCATCGTTTGAGTTCGTTGAAAACGTTAAGACTGAGCTATTCCCAGAAGAGATTTATGTCTTCACGCCAGATGGCCGCATTGTAGAGCTTCCAATGGGTGCCACTGCCGTCGACTTCGCTTATGCGGTACATACCGATGTCGGTAATACTTGTGTAGGCGCGCGTGTAAATCGTAAACCTTATCCGCTCAGTAAAGCGCTCGACACCGGTCAAACTGTAGAAGTAATTACCAGCTCTGGTGCCCACCCTAACGCCACTTGGTTAAACTTCATTGTTACTGGTAAAGCGCGTTTAGGGGTTCGCAACTACCTGAAGAGCCAACGCGAAGAGGAAGCCTTAGAGTTAGGTCGTCGCTTACTCGATTCTGCCCTTGGCGAATATCAATTAAGTGATATCTCGCAAGAGCAAATCGACCGCGTATTAGCTGAGCACAAACTTTCAACCATGCTTGAACTGCTGGTTGAAATTGGCTGTGGCAACATCATGAGCATGCTCATCGCTAAGCGCTTATTGCAAAATGATGATCTTGACGAAGATGATGGCAGTATTGAACACCTAGCTAAGAAGGCTAAAGCTGCCATCATTGGTACTGAAGGCATGCTCGTTAACTACATGAAATGCTGTCGTCCAGTACCAGGTGATGCCATCACCGCTTATGTAAGCCAAGGTAAGGGCTTAAACGTTCACCGCCAAGAGTGTAAAAACATTAAAGGCTGGGAAAGCGAACGTTCTAAATATTTCGTCGTAAAATGGGATGACAACCCAGAAAAAGAATATATTGCAGGTCTTAGAGTTGAAATCATCAACCACCAAGGTACGCTTGCAAAATTAACCAGCGTGGTGGCAAGTACCAACGCAAATATCGTCGAAATTGCCACTGACGAAAAAGAAAGTAACTTATATATCATTGATTTAGGTATCACGGTTAAAGACCGTGTTCACGTCGCTGATGTGATGCGTAAGATCAGGGTGATGCCTGACGTTCAACGTGTATACCGTAAAAAGTAGGATTATTATGAACAAAGCAATTATTTCAACAGACAATGCACCTGCAGCTATCGGCACATATAGCCAAGCGGTTAAAGTAGGTACTGCTGTATACCTGTCTGGCCAGATCCCATTAGTGCCAGACACTATGGAAGTGATCTCAGAAGACTTTGCAGAGCAAACGCAACAGGTGTTTAAAAACCTAACTGCAGTGTGTGAAGCAGCGGGTGGTCGCTTACAAGATATGGTTAAGGTAAATATCTTCCTGACTGATTTAAGCAACTTCGCAACAGTAAATGAGATCATGAGCCAGCACTTCTCAACGCCATACCCTGCTCGTGCAGCCATCGGTGTAAGAGAATTACCTAAAGGTGTGCAAATCGAGATTGACGGCATCATGGAATTGCCTTCAACAAACTAATTGATAAAAGTTGTAATCAAAAAAGCCAGTCATTGACTGGCTTTTTTATTTTTTAAGTACTGTTAGAGGTTAAAACTGAACAGTTGCACCTACGTATAACTGACGCCCTAAAGGCACATAACCTAGTAATTCTCCACTTTTCGCAAAACCTGAGCCCGCCGTGAAGTAAGACTTGTCAGTTAAGTTCTCAACTCGAGCATTGAGCTCTAATGCATCAAATAACGCATAGTTAGCTGCTAAATTAAATACAGTATAAGATGGTAAAGTTGTGTTGTAGAAAGAAATTGATGGTCTATCCGAACGATATTGCATACTCGCATTAACGTTTAACTTTTCCCATGACTTTGAGATTGTGTAGTTAAATGACTTACTTGGGCGACGAGGAAGATCTGTACCTTTCGTATCGTCTTTAGCATCTAAGAAGGTTAAGTTTACGTTGTGATCAAAACCATATGCCGAAGTCGTTAAGCTCAGCTCAGCACCTTTCATCGTTGCACTGTCAACATTGTAAGGAATGTATTTGCCTGTATCTGCGTCATATTGATTAGAGATTAAGTTATCAATCTGATTACTAAAAATCGCAAATTCATAACGAGCAGAATCCGTTGTTACACTCAAACCTAGCTCATTGTTGGTCGCTTCTTCTGGTTTAATATTTAGGTTTGGTAGATACCAAGGGCTGCCTTTCACAAAAGCATTAGTTAAAGAAGGCGCTCTAAATGCTGTTCCGTGGTTGAAATGCATGCTCACATACTTGTTCGCTTTGATACCAAAAGCACTGCTATATGTATTTGCTCGACCATGAAAATCGTAGTCGTCAGAACGCGTAACTAAGCTTGCTAAAAACTTGCCGTCATCATAAAAACCACCGACAAAAACAGCTTGGTTATCACGAGACGTTTCAGAGAATGAAGCACTAGAACCACTTAAATCTTCATCTAACAGATTCGCTCCAGCTGTTAATTGCAACTCTTCATTAAGAGTATATAGAGTTCGATACTCTAATTCTGTTCGCTCTGTACTGTAAATATCTTCAGCATCAGTGCCCGTTTGTATGTTTTCTTCTTGCGAAAGACTGATTGCAGCAGTGTGGGTAAATTGTGCTGTTTTCTTTTCCCAGCCTAACTTACTCGTAAAGTTTTCGAAGTTATACGCATCGTTGCCCCAAGCATTATCATAATCTGCTTGACCGCTGCTGAACTGGCCAATGACGTTAAATACACCAAACTGATCAGCATCGTAGTTTAAATTAACGCCTAAATTGCGATTTAGGTAGCCATCCTGATCATGATCTTTACCTATTTCAGATTCTGGATCTTTGGCAATTACGTCATAACCATCAGTGCGCTCAAAACCAAAGTTAACGCTCACATCTAAGTTATCACGACTAAATTTAGTCGTACCTTGTAGATTAAAATAGTTATGCGCACCCGTTGTCACGTTTACTTGATGCTGTTGAGCTTCACGCGTAATAATGTTGATCACACCAGCAACGGCATCAGAACCATAAATTGCAGCGCGAGCGCCTTTAACTACTTCAATACGCTCAATACTATTTACAGGAATGTTAGTAAAAGACACATCGCCAGAGTTCGCATCGCTAATACGCACACCATCTACTAATACAAGTGTATGCTTGGTTGCTGCACCACGTACAAACACACTCACTTTTTGCCCATAGCCACCATTACGAACAATATCGACACCTGACAATGTATTTAATAGAGACGGAAGATCTCTGACATTTGATTGCTCAATTTGAGCTCTATCAATAACACTCACTGTCGCAAGTGCGCTATCAATAGATTGAGAGAATTTATTCGCGGTAACCGTGATACGTTCGATAGGTTGAGCCTGCTCAGCAGACACAGAAAAAGATAGTGCAGCAGCAACGGCAGCACCAAGCAAAGATTTTTTAAGCATAATAATTCCAAACTTGCGCCCACCGCACAAGTAACAACAAGTAAATTAGCTCAAGGCCGGTCTCCGGACTTTGCATTTATCAGAGCAGATATCTGCATCACCGTTGCGGGGGCAGTGTTGGACTACATACTTCCCTGAGTATATTCACCAACTTCCCGATTATCTCGATTTAATTCAAAGGTATTTTGGTGTTACCCACCACAAATCGAGCACCTTGAAAAGAGGCGCTATTGTGCACAAATATTATAAAAAAGGCAATGGACGTCTAGAAATCTAAAGGGCGTGAGCGCCCTTTAATTTTGAATTATTGAATTAATCGCGGAAGTTTTTAAACTGGAAAGGCTGACCTAGTTCACCAGTACGGATCAATTGCATTACTTCTTGTAAATCGTCGCGTTTTTTACCTGTTACGCGCACTTCTTCACCTTGAATAGACGCTTGGACTTTGATTTTTGAGTCTTTAATAAGCTTAACGATTTTCTTCGCCATATCTTTATCAATACCCTGCTTAAGTGCAACTTTACGTGACACATATTTACCAGAGCGCTCAATATCTTTAAGCTCAAGGCTTGAAACATCTAAGCCACGCTTTGACGCTTTTGCAGCAATGATATCGAATAACTGCATAACTTGCTGATCAGCTTCAGCTTTTAGTGTAATTGTTTCGTTTGCAAGCTCAATTGATGCATCCACACCACGGAAGTCATAGCGTGTTTCAAGTTCACGGTTTGCATTATCTACCGCATTTTTAGCTTCTGTCATTTCAATTTCAGAAACAATGTCAAATGATGGCATTATCTATCTCCTAATCATGTTATGGGCTGATTATAACAAGCAAAAACCAACTCGGTGAAAAAATTTATCTCAGCTGATAACATCTATTTACAGAGCACTTTCGTATATTCACCCACCATCCATTTTTCGGTGATATACTGGCTCTACTTTGCCTGCATAGAGATATAGGAAGTTTTGTGACTCGGCGTATTTACCAAGTTCTACTAATCATCACTTTAAGTATTTGTACTTTTTTATTTGCTAAAGAGATCCAGCACTCTGGTATACGTTTCGAACATGCCGACAAGGTTGCGCATTTCGGTATTTTCTTTGTGCTTGCCTTTATTATGCACCACGCTATTCGCTTTCCAATCTGGCTTCAGCTTTGTTTATTAACTGCTTACGGTGTAGGAATTGAATATATGCAGGATACACTTCCTTATCGTCAGGCCTCGATAGGTGATTTTGTTGCTGACTTCGCGGGCGCAGCCAGTTATTACCTCGGATACTTTGCTTGGCGAGAATGGCGAGTTCGAAAGAATGGCTAACATTCACATTCTCGGTGCGGGCGCTGTCGGTTTAAGCTTTGGATTTCATTTAAGCAAGCATCATCCAGTCACGCTACTGACTCGAAATAAACAAAACGTCGCATTTAATTATCAAGAAGACGAAACCGTCACGCCAATAGCCGCCAACATAGCTAACGTAACAAGTTTTACCCCACAAGATACAATCTCTATTTGCTTTATCTGCGTTAAAGCTTACCAGCTCAGAGATGCGTTCAATGCCATTCAACCCTTTCTAACGCCTGAAGCCAAGATAATTATCAGTCATAATGGTATTACTGATTTAGCTGAGATCACGTCGCAACTCAGTACGACTCAAAGCCTATACTTTATGAGTACATCACGCGGTGCACTTAAAGCATCGAGCAACACAGTGGTTCAAACAGGCATTGGTGCAACCTATTTAGGTGCTTGTAATACTGAAGCTGAAAATAGCATTGATACTTTTTATAAAGCGGTATTTGCTGAAAGTATTTCTCACAGTGCTATCCATCACGACATTACATTGCTGCGCTGGCAAAAGCTGATGGTTAATATTGCCATTAATCCACTCACCGCTTTGCACCAAGTTCAAAATGGACAATTACTCAAACCGAATTACGCCACACAAGTGATGAACTTATTAAACGAAGCCTGTTTCATCGCAGGCAAGCTAGGCGTTGATATCACTTTAGCTGAAGCGCTCAACAGTGCATATACCGTTATGCGACAAACTCGCAGCAATAACTCATCAATGGCACAAGATATTAAATTGGGTAGAAAAACAGAAATTGACTCTATCTGTGGCTATATCGTCAGTGAAGCAGAAAAGCTGGGATTGGATGCACCGTATAACCGGGCCATGCTTGAACAAATCAACCGTTTGGAACAAACAAGCTAATAGCAAAAAGCCGAGTTAAACTCGGCTTTTTAACAGACACTAATACATGTTATGGACGGTACACTTTTACATTCATGTAGCCGTTTTCATGCAAAATAAGTGCTTGTAACTGACTCATTACGCCACGGGCACAATATAAATAATATTCTTTATCTTGAGGCAGATCACCAAACTTAGTCGCTAATCTAAAGAATGGAATATGCTCTACTTCTACCCCTTCAAGCTCAAGTGGGTTTGCATCCTCTTCTTCTGGCGAACGAATATCAAGTACCACAGCATTTTCAGGAAGTTCACTAACAGTTTCGGCTTCTTTAACTTCTTCTTTCGCTTCTTCTTCGATTTCGCGAATGTCTTTTACTGTCGCGTTTTTAATCACGGTATCTAAAACATCAAAGTCGAACTTGGCTTCTTCTTCCAAGATCTTTGACATTTTCGCTTTTACAGTTGGTTTCTGAGAAATAACACCACAGTATTCAGGCATAGATTCTGCCATTTCTACCGTACCAATTTCACGGGCAATCTTAATGATATCTGCTTTGTCATGTTGAATAAGTGGGCGTAAAATCAGTGTTTCAGTTACACGGTCGATCACACTTAAGTTAGCCAGTGTTTGACTTGATACCTGACCGACACTTTCACCTGTGATTAACGCGTGAGCATTTACTTTTTCAGCTACTGCTGCGCCTGCACGCATCATCATACGCTTAAGTACGACACCCATTTGGCCGTTTTCTACATTTTCTAAAATCTCAGCAACGACAGGTTCAAAGTCTACCGTGATGAACTTAACTTTGTGAGTAGAGCTATATTGCTTCCATAGATAGTGACTTACCTGTTTCACGCCGATTTCGTGGGCAGCACCACCAAGGTTAAAGAATAAGAAGTGAGTACGCGCGCCTTTACGCATCATCTGATATGTCGCTACGCCTGAGTCAAAACCACCTGAGATCAGTGATAATACATCTTCTTGTGTCGGCAGAGGGAAGCCACCAATACCATAGTGAGTGTGGGTAACAATATAAGCCAGATCTTTTTTGATCTCGATTTTAACCACAACTTCAGGCTTACTTAATTTAACCTTAGCACCTTCAACATTTTGGTTAAGACCACCACCAACATAACGTTCTACGTCTGTTGAAGTGAAATCATGATTACCGTTACGTTTTACACGAACGCAGAAGGTTTTCCCCTCAATGGTATGGCTCGCAAGTTCTAAGGTGCGCTGATAAATATCGTCAATGGTTTCAAAAGGTGTTTCTTGTACTTCGATAAATTGCACAATACCAGGTACGCGTTTTAGGTTATCAATAAACCATTCACGGGTTTGTGCATCGCTAATATCCGTTTCAACTGCAATGTTATCCCAGTTATTTTTTACGCGAACTTTTTCATCTCGACGAATTAAAATCATCTTGATGTTTTTCTCAAGTAACTTGGTAAAGCGTTTACGAACAGATTTACTCTTGATCGCGATTTCAGGGTGCAGTTTTACGATAAATTTAAGCATAGAAACACTCTTAAGGTGGGCGAATGCGCGCCGCGTCAGTCGGGCGCGCGATTATAGCAAATTTCTATGCGATGAGGAAATAAACAATATTAGTTGATTAGGCAATACTCGGCAAAGCCTCATCAGCCAATTGCTGATACTGCTTTTGCAGATCGCTAATTTTCTTAAAACTCAAATCAGTGCAATATGGTTTGACTAAAACCAATACTTTGACAATACCGTTATAGATATCTTGTTGCTCTAATACCCCTGTCATACGACGTGCTTTAACGTAAGGTGTCCAGAAGCTCACCGTCATCTTTAACATGTGCGCAAATTCAGATGCATCTTCATCTGAAATTTCTATTACGCCAGCACTGCGTAATCCGATCACAACAGAGCGCACTTGATTAAACAAATCGGCTTGAAACTCTATGTATTGTCTTTTTAACTCACTGTCTTTTGCAAGAATGTCAGTTAGGTTGTCATAGAAGAAGTGATAACGCCACATAAGCTCAAACAATGAATCTAAATATTGTGTTAATTGTTCTAGTGGCTCGTGAGATGTGTCGAGTGGTTTAAAGTGGGTACTTAAATGCTCTCGATACAGAGTGAAGATATTACGGATAATGTCTTCTTTATTTTTAAAGTGGTAATACAAATTGCCGGGACTTATACCTAAGTTTGAAGCGATATGATTGGTAGTGATCGCTCGCTCTCCATGAAGGTTAAATAAGGCAATACTGGTACGAATAATTTTTTCCTTGGTATTCATATCCTGCTCTCAGACACGCTAATAATGATGAATATAATAACTAAATTCTGCTTTAATTACTTATTTGATTCTGTCATAAGACATAAATTATGTGACATTACCCAAAAAGAAAACAGTTCCATAAAAATTATATCCATACTGAAAATACCATTAAAATGGCTTAGTTATAAGCAACAAGTTGCTAAGCAGACCAGTGATATTTGCAGCAAAGCTTGATAACATTACAGAAATTTTATTCTGACTAAACTGTTATGAAAGTTACCGCGCTATATCCAGGTACATTTGACCCACTCACCAATGGTCACGCAGATTTAATTAAGCGTGCCGCTAAGATGTTTGATGTCGTACTACTCGCCATTGCCAATAATCCGAGTAAAAAGCCTTGCTTTAACTTAGATGAGCGCGTTGCACTCGCTGAGCAGGTGCTGAGTGAATACAAAAACGTTAAAGTCATCGGTTTTTCTGGACTATTAGTCGATTTAGCTAAGCAGCAAAATGCCCAGGTACTAATTCGCGGCATTCGCGCAGTCTCGGATTTTGACTATGAGTTTCAATTAGCGAATATGAACCGCCGACTTAACCCTGATCTTGAAAGCGTATTTTTAACGCCTTCAGAAAGAAACTCATTCATCTCCTCAACACTCGTTAAAGAAGTAGCTTTACATCATGGAGATGTAACCGAGTTTGTCGATCCTATTGTTGCCAAGGCCTTATTGGAAAAATTACACGGATGAAATTAAAAGTATTAGCCCTAGCAGTCGGCCTAAGTAGCTTCTCGGCTATTTCTAGCCCATGGATAGAAGCTGAACAAGCGCAGCTTAAGCACTCTATCGACTTACTTGTTAGTCACAACCTAATTCAACGACCAGTTAATCAATACCCGTTATTATGGCGAGGTATAGTGCAAGACTTGGCTGCTGTTGATATGAATGAAGTACCTGAGTCGGCAAAATTCGCGATTGCGCATATCAAGCATGCTTTATCTAATTCGAAACAAAAACGCCGCTCAAGCATTCGCGCCTTCTACAACCAAGACCCTGAATTAAGTGAAGGGTTTGGTGAGCGCAAAGGCGCAAAGTCTGGTATTAAAACGTTTGGTCAGATAATCAGTGATGACGTTAGCGCCAAAGTGCAAGTAAACTACACGGATGATGCTATTGATGGAAAGTACATCAATCATTATGGTAGCCATGTCGCGATATTGCTAGATAACTGGTCTGCCAGTATAGAGCAACTGAACTATTGGTGGGGCCCAGGTAATGAGCAAGCTTTACTGCTTAGCAATAACGCGGCCCCTATGAAGGCGTTTAGACTGAGTAGAGCCAATAGCGACTACCAAGGCCCTTCATTTTTATCATTTATCGGCCCTTGGCAAGTCACTGCTATCGCGGCCAAGCAAAAGCCAACATTAGCCACAAAGAAAGAAGGTGATTTTTGGGGCGTCCGCTTATCTAGCATGCCATTATCAGGATTAGAGATTGCGTTTAGCTCAACATCAAGTGACTTTATTTTTAAAGAAGGCCCACAAAACTCCGAGCTTAGAAGCAAACAACGCCTAACAAGCTTAGATGCGAAATACTCTAACACTTTTCAAGGTTTACCTTTTGCTGTCTATGCTGAGATAGCTGGTGAAAATGACGCAGGGTTATTACCCAGTAATAGCAGCTATACCCTTGGTATTGAAGGTCACCTTGCAGATATGACCTATCGAGCAAAAGGCTTTATTGAATTAAGTGATACAGAACTGAATTGCCAAACAGAGCAAGCCAGTTTCCAATGTAATTTTAGCACTCCAAACGAAGGTGCTGATTACATGCAACGCGAGCAATGGCTGGGTGCAGCCATGGGGCCGCAAGCTAAAAGCATCACTCTTGGTATTGATTATTACCGTCTAGCTGGTTTCGGCGGATATGCTAAATTAAAGCAGTTAAATTTTGACTCTTTAGATTTAGATAGAAGCTTACTCGAAGTAGGCTATCAGCAAGGCGTATTAAAAGGCTTAGGAAAACTAGGCTTGAGTGTTTGGAAAGATAAACTACCCAAAGATTCTGAGACGCACACAGCAGTCTCAGCAAGCTGGGAAATTCAATTTTAATTAAGGGCGCGTATTAGCGCCCTTAATTTTTTTGCTCAGTTTATACCAACCTAAAAAATCTTTTTGTACAACTAAAACTAGGACCATGATGAGGTCAGAACCATTTATTCCATAGCTAAATACAGTCCAAAACCACCAATAGCCACTCTCCTTCAACCCCTCATGTATAAGTAAAAGATCAAGCTGTAATAAGAAAAATAAAGAAGCGTTCACTCCAAGTGCAACCGTTAAATAAAAACGACACAATTCCCCCAAACTTGTTCCTATTTTTACAAAACTGTAAATAAATAGAATTGTTAGAATATCCAGCACCATATAGGGTGTATTAGGCATGTAAACTGAACGTACCTCGGAGAGCCAATATATGTAATCGAATGGCATGGGAATCGCGTATGACACAGACATAACAAGCGACAAAATCAAAACTTCATGTGCTTGCTGTTTTTTTAAAGGGTAGCTGTTTCCTCTGGAGGTTCTGACAAAGTTCACCAGAAGCACCATAAAAAAGATAAACGTTGTAGTATGTCCATATAAAAACTGCACTATTGGCTCAAAGTACAATATTTCACCAAAAAGATACAAAACTTCTATCATTTTAATTCACCAACTCTAAGCTTTTTATTTCTCCTTGCTAAAAATTGTGACTCGAGCTTATGTAAAAGTAATATATCCCTATAACTCAAGAGCACCAGAATCATCACTGCATCGAAAAAGTTTACACCTATCGTAAATACATCCCAAAACCACCAAGCTTTGAAAGGTTTAAAGTCGTCATACATCAGAATTAAATCGATTTGTACTAAGAGGAATAAAATAGAGTTACACGATAAACAAAAGACAATATAGCGTTTGCATAGTAATGCTTTGTTACTTTGGGTATTCATCAAAAAACATATCAGCAGAATGGTGAGTATATCTAGAAAAAGATAAACCGTATAAGGGAAGTAACGCGAAGAAAAGTCGAACAAGGTAACTAAGAGTTCTATTGGTATCATTAAGGCATAAGAGATGAACATTACAACAGATAGCTTAAGCACTTCTTTTCGTTCAACTTTTGCATTTTGACTTGCATGTATATTGGATGTTCTTACATAACTTGCCAGCATGACTAAAAAAAATAACCAAGTTACAAGGTGCTTGTATAGAAATCTGGTGAAAAGATCCCAGTCCATTTCCACTCCAAAGTAGATTATCCCGTAATTATCCATAACCACCTGTTACTCATTGCGGAGTTGAAATTGATTGAAAAGAAAGTGGAGCTTGAGAAAATCTTTATGTAATAACAAGACTAAAATCATCATGGCATCGAATGTATTAACCCCTACTGCAAAAACATACCAAAGCCACCATGGCTGGTAAGATTTTAATCCCTCAAAGACCAAAAATACTTCTATTTGAATAACTAGAAAAAGTAGTGAATTACACAACAAGCCTACAAGCAAATAAGTTTTGCATATCTTGCCTTGCTCAGAACGCGTATTCACACAGTTATAAATAAATAATACAGTTAAAATATCAAGTAAAAGGAAGTAAGTATTGGGGTAAAGATAAGAGATTAGCTCTTTCAAATTTACGAAGTAATCAATCACACTACCAATAAAATAAGATAAGAACATGATAGTTGATAACTGTAATGGTTCTTTTAATTTTGCTTTATCTATATTCTTGAATTGCCAGCCAGACATCCTCACAAAATTTAATAAGGTCGTCATTAAGAAGTTCCAAATGACAAAGTTGGCTAGAAAACTAGAAAAGATAGCAGAGGAAAAAAGGGTAACCACAGTAATACATAACCCGAAGTAATAAACTCTATAGAAAAAGGCGCAAAAAGAACTATAAAGCCCATTTAACTGCAATTAGACAAGTTAAACTTTATTACGTATCGATACAAGCCTTTCATTACAATGAGTGCGCATTATTACAACGGTAAATCTGATTGGCCAGACAGCTTGAACGGGAGAAGTAATCTCTTTTTGTATTACCCATAAGGGTATATTAAGTTGAAATTGTTTTTTGCTTTTTAGAAAAATAGATTGAGATTTTGTTTTTCAAAAATTTCATACCTAAATAGTCTCGATCTAATATGAGTGCTGCAACCATGATCACATCTATAGTATTAATCGCTAATGTATAGAAATACCAGAACCACCAAGGTTCTCTATTAGCTAACACCCTTAAATCAATATGAATAAGTAAACAAAGTAAAGCGTTTAATGTTAAACCAGCAATAACATACTTAGCAGCTGTACATAAAGTTTGTTTGAAAGCCTTATTTAAAGAGATAATCAAAGAAATTGTAATTAGATCATAAGCAATCCAAGTGAGATACATACCTTCTCTATTCGTCTCAGTTAGATCTATAAAATGATTACTTGTGAAATAAGATAAAGCCATTACAACAGAAGTTATAAGGAGGGATATATTTCTACTTATGCCTGAAACATAAAAGAAAGAGTTTAATAGAAATGCTAAAAACATCCCTATTAGAATTACCGTATCAAAATGAAGGCCAAGGGTAATTGATGTAATGATATATCCCACCAAAAGAGCTAGTTAAAACTTGGCTTACTCACCTTTTTTTTCAGGTAACGGATCTACAAGACCACCACCGCGAGCGCCAGTAATTTGCTCTAAAAACTTTTCAGATTTAATTACCTTACCAGAAAGAGAATTGATTTGGCTAGTGCTTTGAGCTGAACGTTGTTTTGATACTAAAGTTTTAATTACCTTTAACATAATGTTTCCTTATTTACGCTGTGAAACAGAGAGTCACAAAAGTGACGTTTAATTATTGTTAAAAGTTATTTAGCAATGATCGATCCAATATTACACCTTATTACACTCACCTTGATTGAATGCTGTTTTTATGTTCATAAGAAACAAAAAAGCACCAATTTGATATAAAAATGGTGCTTAATTAATAATTTAAAGCTTTACTAAAATAAATTAGTACTGGCTTGATTCAAAAAGTATTGGCTTAACACGCCAAAAATGCATTCAACAAGCCGCTAAAAATTTATCACTACTTAGATTCTGCTTGCTGTTTAGCAAATTTTATAGCTTGTTCCACTTGTGGCAACGAGGTGCCGCCAAGGGCTTGCCGTGCGGCAATACAGGCATCAATTTCTAAAACAGGATAAACGTCATCTGCAATGACAGGACACACTGTCTGAAATTCATCAAGTGATAAATCTTCTAGGTTTTGGCCTTTGCTAATCGCATGCTGAACAAGCTGCCCAACAATATGGTGACCTTCTCTAAATGGAATACCTTTAGCAACTAGGTAGTCAGCGAGCTCAGTGGCATTAGCATGCCCGCCTTGCGCTGCTTTTAATGTTGCTTCACCGTTTACCTTGATACCTTTAATACAGGCTTGTGCCATATGGATACAAGCAAGCCAAGTCGGCATAGCATCAAACAAACCTTCTTTGTCTTCTTGCATGTCTTTATTATAAGCAAGCGGTAAAGCTTTTAGTGTCATCATCATGGCGCTAAAAGCACCAAAGACACGGCCCGTTTTACCACGGATTAACTCTAAAGCATCTGGGTTTTTCTTTTGTGGCATTAACGACGAACCCGAAGTCACATTATCAGCCAACTCAATAAAACCAGCTTCGCCTGAGTTGTAGAAAATCAAATCTTCCGCGAAGCGCGATAAATGCATCATCGAAATACTGGCACAACTTAAAAGCTCAACCACAAAGTCGCGATCAGACACTGCATCTAAACTGTTACGGCTGGCATGGCTAAAACCAAGATTATGCGCTAAAGCCTCTCTATCAATCGGGTAAGCTGTGCCTGCTAACGCACCACTGCCCAGTGGGCTGACATTTAGTCTATTAATGGCATCGTTTAAACGAGACTCATCCCGCTCTAGCATTTCAACATAGGCCATGCACCAATGACTGAATAGTACCGGCTGTGCACGCTGTAAATGTGTATAGCCAGGTAGAATTGTGCCAAGCTCACGTTCGGCAAGGGCGACGAACTCTGCTTTTAAAGCTTGAATGGCTTCAACTATTTGTTCGGCTGTACTTCGACTCCAAAGACGAAAATCAGTCGCAACCTGATCGTTGCGACTGCGGCCCGTGTGTAGTTTTTTCGCCAAATCGCCTACTTTATCTATCAGCTTAGCTTCAACATACGAATGGATGTCCTCATACCCAGCACTAGCAACCGCCGATAAATCTTGTTGTACTTCGCTTAATAGTTCATTCAAAGCTGCAACCAGCTCAGTATGCTCTTGTGCACTTAACACATTAACTTGCTGCAGTGCACCGGCCCAAGCGATTGAGCCGATAATGTCTTGCTCTGCCATTTGATAATCAAACGGCAAAGAATCATTAAATTGTTTAAAAGCCTCATCAGGTCCTGATGAAAAACGACCACCCCATAATGCCATGCTGAAATCTCCGAACTTAACTCTTATTTAGCCTTTGCGTTTAACGCGGCAATTCTGCTCGACAACGAGAACAGGCGAATAAACCCTTCTGCATGCGACTGGTCGTATACATCATCTTCACCAAATGTGGCAAAATCTTCACTGTATAAGCTATTAACCGATTGCTTTTGTACCGCAGCTACTTGGCCTTTATACATTTTTAAGATCACTTCACCTGTTGCAACTTCACTTAGCGCTTCTGCACCTGCTAGCACTGAGTCTTTTAAAGGCGTGAACCAACGACCGTCATACACTAAATGTGCAAATTCAGAAGAAAGCGCCTCTTTCCATTTTCGACTTGCTTTATCTAGCACTAACTCATCGATTGCTTGCAGTGCAGCCATCATGACTGTGCCACCTGGCGTTTCATAACAACCACGAGACTTCATACCCACTAAGCGGTTTTCAAGTATATCAACTCGACCCACACCGTGTGGCGCTGCTAGTTTATTTAACTCCATTAAACATTTATATGGACTATAACGCTCACCGTTAACCGCAACGATTTGCCCCTTCTCTACCGACACAGCAACAAACTCTGGTTTGTCTGGTGCTTGCTCTGGCGCTGTAGTCCAAGTCCAAACTTGATCGCTTGGTTGGTTCCACGGATCTTCTAGTTCCCCACCTTCATGCGAAATATGCCAAGCATTGGCATCGCGGCTATAAATCTTGGTCGCAGATGCTGCACATGGAATATTACGCTCTGCTAAATAATCAAGTAATGACTCACGGCTTGATAGATCCCACTCACGCCAAGGTGCGATCACTTTTAGATCTGGCGCCAATGCCGAGAAACAAGATTCAAAACGGACTTGGTCGTTACCTTTCCCCGTACACCCGTGAGCTAACGCATCAGCACCTACTTTGCGAGCCACTTCAACCTGTGCTTTAGCAATGATAGGACGTGCCATAGACGTGCCTAGTAAGTAAGTGCCTTCGTAGATTGCGCCTGTTTTCAGTGTTGGGTAAATATAGTCACTCACCATTTCTTCTTTAAGATCTACTATGTGACACTCTGATGCACCCGAGGCTAAAGCTTTCTCCTCAACACCCACTAGCTCTTCATCGCCCTGACCTACATCGGCAACAAAGGCGACGACTTCACAGTCATAGTTTTCTTTTAGCCAAGGAACAATTGCTGATGTATCGAGGCCACCAGAATATGCCAATACAACCTTTTTGATTTCGCTCATTACTTTACCCTTACACATAATTTGGATTTAACAGTGATACCAGCAGTGCATTTTGAGCATGCATGCGGTTTTCAGCTTGTTGAATAATTTTTGAATTTGCACCGTCCATCACCTCTGAGGTGATCTCGTACTCACGATGCGCAGGTTGGCAATGTAGAATTGTGCTTGCGCCTGATTGTTCTACCAACTGCTGATTTATTTGATACGGCATATATTTAGCTTTAACTTGCTCAAGTGGTGTCGTGTCACCCATTGACACCCAGGTATCTGCATACAAGGCATCAGCACCTGTTGCTGCTTCTATGTCATCGCTTACAGTGATTGACGCACCTGACTCTAATGCCAGTTGTTCTGCTTGCTTTAAAATCTGTGCATCTGGTGACGCGCCTTTTGGACTAATCGCCACAAAGTCAGTACCCAATGTTGCAGCTAATAACATAAGAGAATGAGTGACGTTATTGCCTTCACCTAAATACGCCAGTTTGATTTTGCTGACATCGCCATAAACTTCTTGCAACGTTAAAAAGTCGGCCAATGCCTGACATGGATGGTAAAGATCACATAAGCTGTTCACCACAGGGACACTCGAAAACTCAGCCAATGTTTGCAATGAACTATGTGCATTAACACGTGCCACGATGCCATCAGCCCAAGTAGCAATATTGAGGGCAAAATCTTTCACCGACTCACGACCGCCCATCGCACCGTTTTGTTGATCAAGATAAACCGCATGGCCGCCTAAACGGTTAATACCAATATCGAAAGACACACGAGTACGTAAACTCGGCTTTTCAAACAAGGTAACGATAGATTGACCTGCAAGGGCTTGGTTAAACTCTTTTGGTTGCTGCTTGATGGTTTGTGCAAGCGATAATAGTTTTAACGCTTGTGCTTTATTTAATTCTAATCCTGTTAAAAAATGAGATGTCATTGCTATTTCCTAAGGTGTAATTTTTGTACCGACATGGATGCCTTGAACTAAGGCAATAAGATTTTCTGGCTTCTGCCAGCTCGATATGTACACCCCGCGTCGTAAGTGTTGTGCAGCGTGCAGGCTGGTCTTCACTTTGACCTCCATGCCGCCAACAATGACTCCTTCTTCGATAAGAGTTGCAATGTGTTGTTCAGATAGTTGATGTAAAGGCTGTTTGTTCGCATCAAGCACCGCCTCTACATCTGTCATATAAATAAGTTCAGCATCAAGTTGCTCAGCAATCGCCGCAGCCGCTTCATCTGCATTAACGTTATAAAGTTGACCGTCAGCGCCGATACCTATTGAGCTCACCATAGGTGTTCTGCCCAGCTCTAACAGAGTAGGTAAAATACTTGCTTCACCCTGTTGGCACTCGCCCACTTGACCCAATGCTTTGAGTTTTTGCGAAGCAATTAAGCCCGCTTCATATAAACAAGTACCTACAGGTTTTAAACCCGCTTTAATCGCTTGACCACTTAGTTGCTTGTTCGCAGTACCTGCCAATGCGCCCACAATATATGGCATTTGTTCTTTTGGACTGATACGAAGGCCTTGGTGCTTAGCAGTTGCAAAGCCCGCCTCCGACAACCATTTATCAACGAGCGCACCGCCGCCATGTACCACAACAAACTGCTTGTCGATTTGTACCTTTGTCAGCTCAGCAATTGCAGAAAATAGTCCCATCGCTGCATCTTCCGTGTTTAACACCGCACCACCGACTTTAATGACCCATGTTTGCATCTTCATGACACTCCTTTTAAGCCAAGTTCAGCAGGTAACAATGCTGCGATATTCATACACTGTAGCGCTTGACCAGCTGCCCCTTTTAACAGGTTATCAATGGCAACCACCACAATCAGTTGCTCACCTTGTACTTGCCAGCCAATATCAACATACGGCTGTTTGGCCACACCTTTAATTGAAGGCATTTGCTTAGTGCCTTTTAAACGAATTAACGGCTCGTCGGCGAGCACCTGAAATGCTTCGTTAACCTGGTGCTCACTCACACCCGGCTTCAGCTTCACATAAATGGTTTCAAGAATACCGCGAGCAAAGTTGCCTAAGTGCGGGGTGAATAACACTGAATGACCAAGATACTGTGAAATTTCAGGCGTATGCCTATGATTGAATAACCCATAAGGTGCGAGAGACACTTCGCAAAACTGGGTGCCTATATTGGCTTTACGACCCGCCCCAGTTACGCCCGATACCGCGTTAACAATGATGGTATCGTCGGCAAGTAAATCTGCTTGTTTAAGTGGTTTTAAACCATTTAACGCAGCAGTCGGGTAACAACCAGCAACGGCAACCAGTTGCGCCTGTGAAATACCCTTTGCATTCCACTCCGCCAAGCCATATTCAGCTTGTGCAAGCCAGGTTGGTGATTGGTGCGTAAAACCATAAAAACTGTCGTAATCTTGAGGGTTTTTAAGTCTAAAACCGCCTGATAAATCAAATACTTTTTTGCCCATAGCTAAAAACTTAGGCGCAAGCTCTACGCTGACTTTGTGATCTGTACACAGGCACACAAAGTCTGAATTTGCTTCGATATCAATAAAGGCTTGTTCATTAAGAGGTAAAAGAAGCGTGTCGAGCAAAGAGGCATGTTCTGGATACAAGTCACTCAGTAGTTTTCCTTTGTCTAAACTTTGCTCTGACACAAAACATCCAGCAAGGGAGAAGTTGGGATGTTTGGCAATTAAACTGGCTAATTCAGCGCCGCTATAGCCGCTAGCGCCAATAATAGTTACATTCAACATAGTAAAAAATCTCTAAAAATTTGGTTCCGTTTCGTGCCCAATGGGCATTATTTAAAAAGTGTTGAATGTATATCGTCGCATCTTAGCCTCAACTTATATTTATGCTTAAAAAGTGAATTGATATTCATACTAAACACATATAAATTATTATGCAAACATTTTGAATAAATATTTTGGACTGATATGACCACTCCCGCTTTTATTAATATGTACCAGCAGCTTATCGCCGAGCCTTCTATTAGTGCGCTCGATCCACAGCTCAATATGAGCAATTACTCCACCATAGAATTATTAGCAGCTTGGTGTGAAAATTTAAGCTTTCAGGTTGAGATAACTGAACTTAAAAGCGCACCGGGTAAATTTAATTTACTGGCAAAACGTGGCGAAGGTGAAGGCGGCTTAATGTTGGCAGGGCATACAGACACTGTGCCTTTTGATGACAGTCGCTGGCGTTACGATCCATTTAAACTCAGCGAAGTCGATAACAAACTATATGGTCTAGGTTCAATTGATATGAAAGGCTTTTTTGCATTTGTAATTGAAGCCATTAAACAACTTGATACACAAGGCGCGAATCAAACAAAACCCATTATGATTCTCGCCACGGCAGATGAAGAAACCACTATGGCAGGCGCACAAGAAGTGGCAAAACATCAAAACTTAAAACCTGAGTTTTGTGTTATTGGTGAACCGACTGATATGGTGCCAGTATTCACTCATAAAGGGCATATGAGTACCGCCATTCGTGTTACCGGTAAGTCGGGTCATAGTTCTGATCCTGCACGCGGTTTAAATGCCATTGAAGTGATGCATAAGATTATTGCAAAGCTGTTGCAACTTAAAGACACTTTAAAGAATAAATATTCAATTGAGCATTTTGCAATACCCTACCCCACTCTAAATCTGGGGCATATTCATGGAGGAGATAATGCTAATCGTATCTGTGGCTGCTGTGAGTTGCACTTAGACATTCGTCCATTACCCGGACTGAGTATTCAAGAGCTGCAATTATTATTGCTAGAAGCGGTTAAACCCATTAATGATGAATACCCAAATAGCGTCGCGGTTATCGACTTGCATGATCCTATTCCAGCCTTTACTGGCACAACCGACAGTGCATTAGTAAAACTAGCTGAAGCAGTTTCAGGAGAACAAGCAATCGCGGTGAACTACTGCACTGAAGCACCATTTTTGCAGCAACTTGGCTGTGAAACGATTGTTATGGGTCCAGGCTCTATCGAACAAGCCCACCAGCCTGATGAGTTTTTAGCAATGGAGAAAATCAAACCATCGCAAGAGAAGATCACACAGTTAATTCATAAATTATGTTTTTAAAACTAAAAAGCCACCGAAAGGTGGCTTTTAACATCAGATGCTCAATTACATGTCACAAGGAATTGATTTGCAAATCTCAACACTCATTGTGTAAGTTGTTGGTCTCTGGCAAATATCTGACGTTGTATCGCACTGGAGTGAATTAAAACCACCCGCGACCGCTGGAGTTGCATTTACTGGAAGTGCTTTGTTGTCTTTTGAAAGGTTTTTTACGCTTTTTTTGTTTAGTTTAAGTTTCATTTTATTTTCCTTAAATGAATGAGCTTGGTACCTATGGATGATTTACTTTCGATCCATCAGAACCAATGGATGAATAAAGTATTGTTCTTTAACTTATTAAGATAAACAGTCGTTTCTGTAGCTTGGTGGCAAAGTAGTAATTGTGATACAAGGATTTGTATGGCAAACCTCTGTTTTTGCAAACACTGGCACACCACCTGCGATTTGTGGCGTTGCTTCTAAAGCAACTTGAGCGTTATCTAAACTTAAGTTTTTTACTTTCTTTTTGTTTAACTTCAATTTCATAGTGACTTTCCTTATTGAGTGTGACCTAAAGGTCAAAAAAGAAACTACCAAAAAGGGGACAAGCTAGCAAGAATTTAATTGAATATTTCTCAAGTAAGGAAAATGATAATTAAAAAGCAATTAAACGTAAAAAAAGAGCGCATATTTGCGCTCTTTAAACTAAAAATTAGATAGGTGAACCTGGCGGCATTTTTAATGCTGCAAAGCCTTCAGGCCACTTTCCTGATTCTAAAAACGCCTTCACTTGACGTGCAAGGTCATGTCTAAATGCCGTGTCCTCACTGACATTGCTAAAGAGCGATCTTTGATCAAACTGTTTTGCTACGCGCATTAACTGAAAGCGCAACTGCGCTTGCACTTCTGGCTCAACTTTATCTGAACTTGCTAACTGGGCTAGTCGTGCCGCTGTTAAAAATTGCACGCGTTGAGTTAGTTTTTGTGCCATACCTGCTGCGCTATCCGCTTCAAAAACCTTGTTGTATAGCGTATTCATTAGGTCGCTCAAACCAAAGTTTTTACTGTCTCGCGCATAATGCTGAGATAAACGATTTAAGCGCTCAGCGTTTAACAGTAGTTTCAAGCTATGATTTGCTGCCACTTCCGGTAACGCCATGGCATCAAGGGCTAAGCCTGTTCGGCCATAAACACTTTCACGGGTTTTACGCTCACCATATGCTTTAGGCGGGATCAACGCTAAGATGCCCTCAGGTATCATCAACTGCTCTGCTTCAAGGGTTTTCAGCATCGCCGATAGAGCTTGTTGCTGCGTCGCTTTATCTACAATTTGCGCACCTTTAACAGCACGCTCGCTGCGTACTTCATAATCGTAATCAATACCTGCGATAAGCTTCACAGCCGACTCAACCTGGTAGCGATGGAATAAAAACAGGGGTACTAATTTCTCTTCTAACTGAGACAGTGCAACACCAGTTTTAATGTTATTAATACCAAATGTATTCAACGCTTGCTGACGAATATCGAGTACTCGCAGTAATTCTGCGGCTGGGTTTTCACCGTTATCCCATAAATGTGCGGTTGGATGACCGCCACCTTGCGGGCGCGCATCAGGGTCAGAAATAAACTCTAACCCCTTGTTGTGGTTTTCAGTGATGATATTGGCAAGCTCAGTCGCTTCGTCTTTACCGCTGAAATCACTGTAACCATATTTCACCGCTTGAATATCCCAATCACCCATCCCTTTGGCATAGCCTTTAGAAATATCTAATTGACCTTGTGCGTCAAAGCCAACCAGTGGGTGCGGATAATCCATCACAGATGCTCTGTTTTTAATAGACGCCGAGAAGTTATGCGCAATACCCAGCGTATGACCAATTTCGTGAGCACTCAGCTGGCGAATACGATCAAGGGCCATATTTTGTAAATGTGCGTTTACTTCGTCACCTTTCACGAAAGGCGCTGCCAACGCTTCTGCAATTAGAATATCTTGGCGCACACGTAATGAGCCTAATGTGACGTGACCTTTGATGATCTCACCAGTACGCGGGTCAATAATTGACGAGCCATACGACCAACCGCGTGTAGCTCTGTGCACCCACTGGATCACGTTGTAGCGTACATCCATAGGATCGGCATGTTCTGGTAAGATTTTCACTTGGAAGCCATTGCTATAGCCCGCCGCTTCAAAAGCTTGCTCCCACCAGCGTGCACCATCTAATAATGCAGTTCTAACTGGTTCAGGAACACCTGGGTCAAGGTAATACACAATCGGCTTAACCGCTTCGCTTTGCGCAGCCGTTGGATCTTTTTTCGCTAAACGATGACGAGGAATATAACGCACCAGCATAGACTCGCTCAGCGGTGCCGAATAGTCCTTGTGCTCAATACTCCAATATCCTGATTGCGCATGGAATTGGCGAGGCTGATACTCGTCATCAGGTAATTTAATGAGTGAGTGATGCTGGTGAACTGTCACTGCATATGGGTCTGCACTGACTTGACGAACATACTCACCTGGCTTGCTGCCTTTAAACGTTAAGACGGCTTCAAGCTCTGTGTTATCTACGAATGCTTTTGAGCGAGGCATAAATACCGCACTGCGCGAAGTATCTAGGCTAAAGCTACCCTGTTTACGATTTGCTAGTGTACGGCTCACACCATGCACATCTGATAACAGATAAGGTGTGTAATCAATCAAGACGCTGTCGTTATCTTCAGCAACAACTTTAAAGCCTTGCAAAATACTTGAAGCAAACGCCTCATTGATACTTTGCTTTTCAGCGGCGTTGTTCGAGCTCGCACGATAGTAAGTATTTAAGGCGCGAAGCATGATTTTGTCGCCAAAGCGTTCAAATTGCGCGATATGCGTACCGCCTAATTGGCCTCTATCTAGGCCGATATCATTCGACCCCACCCCGTACGGTAAACTAAACTGCAGCAAGAATGGCTGCTTGAATTTATCGACATCAAGGTAAATTTTGCCGCTTTGCGTGTCGGCATAGAAGGAATAATGACCCGGAAAATGATTAAACTTTTCAGTAAACTCATCAATAGACTTAATTGCGGCGTGCGCTTGGGTTATCATAGTGCCCAGCAAAGCTGAGAATATGACAGGTAAAAATCCAATTTTTCGCATAATCTTATCTTTGTTATTAGAGGTTTTAAGTGGTTGTCATTGTAACAGTATAATTTATCCAATCTGTTTAACAGCTATTTAAGACAAAATTCAGCGCGGCACGCAGCCCTCTCTCACACTATACTTGGCTGCGACCATAACGTTATCAGGACTATTTACTATGCGTAGACTTCCTCCGGTGTTAATTGAAGACGGTTGTTCTAGAGAGTTAGTTTCATTGATCCGCACTATCCTTGCGGCTTGTAAAGAAATTTCATTCCGTGTTGGCCAAGGCGCACTTTCTGGCGTATTAGGTTCAACATTAGACGAAAACATTCAAGGTGAAACTCAGAAGAAGCTTGATGTACTGTCTAACCAGCTTTTAAAAGACATCTTATTAGAGTCTGGCTATGTAAAAGCGATTGCATCTGAAGAAGAAGACTACACGGTGGCGGGCAACCCTGACGCTGATTTTATCGTCGCGTTTGACCCACTTGATGGCTCTTCAAACACCGACATCAACTCACTGGTTGGTACAATTTTCTCAATCATGGAAGCGCCTAAAGATTCAGATCCTGCGGATCCTGCTATCTTCATGCAACCAGGTCACAAGCAAGTTGCTGCAGGTTATGTACTATATGGCCCATCAACAACGCTTGCGCTTTCTACTGGTAAAGGCACACGTATTTTCACTCTTGATAAAACGCACGGCAGCTTCTTATTAACTGAAGACTTTGCGAAAATTCCAGAAGATACCAAAGAGTTCGCGATTAACGCTTCAAACCAGCGTCACTGGCAGCCTGCAATGAAAAACTACATTCAAGATTTGTTAGCTGGAGATACAGGTCCTCGCGGTAAAAACTTTAACATGCGCTGGATTGCAGCCATGGTCGGTGACGTGCACCGTGTACTATGCCGTGGTGGCTTATTCACTTACCCTGCTGACACCAAAAACCCAGAAAAACCTTATAAGCTTCGCTTAATGTACGAAGCAAACCCAATGGCAATGCTGGTCGAGCAAGCGGGCGGTTTAGCGCACACAGGTGAAGAGCGCATTATGGATATTCAACCAAATGACATCCACCAGCGTGTTGCGGTAATTCTTGGTTCTAAGAACGAAGTTGAAGCGTGTTTGGCTTATCACAAATAAGCTGGCTTCAAGTTTTACGTATTAAAAAAGCAGCTTCGGCTGCTTTTTTACTTTTTAACTCGCTTCCAGTTTCTAACTTTTAGCTTTTAGCTTTCAATAATTTGCTTAATTGCTGAATCTTTTCCATTGTAATCTCTCCCATCTGCTCAGGGTTACTTAAAGCATACAACACGCCTTCCACTTGTTGTGCATCTATGTCTTCTCGCATATCGAGTAACTGTGCCCACATTTCTAATTCATCCATGTCTAACTGCTTACTCAGTACTTTATCTAACACAGCTAAAACATCTTGATTGCTAACACTATAAACCACCTCTGATTGCGATACAGAGAGTAAGACTGAAAAAGCCTCTGAACGCTTTTCACTAAAGTGTACGATGGCTTTAACCGCCTCTAGGTGAGTCATGTTATTATTCACGCAAATTTCTCTTATTCGAATGTCTTCATGAACTGCTCGCAATGCCAGCAAACTCTAAAATGTAGTGCCGATACTGATTGCTGGTGTATGACACTGCCAAATATTCTACCTATTTCCGAGTCATCTGGCTGCGTTTGTCGCGCTTGTTTAATAAAAAATATTAGGGCCTACATCGAAAAGATAAAAAGCAAACCTATTAAGGAGCAGCTTGCGCTCGCAAGTCCTTATCAAAACGATACTAATTTTATTGAAGGCATTGATTACAATATGGAAAATGGCTTGCTCGTGATGAGTCGTTGGGCACATTTAAAACGCGGTAAGTGCTGTGGCAACGGCTGCCGCCATTGCCCTTATAAGTAACCAGAACTCAGGTTAAGTAGTCACTTATACTTCGCCTGTTTCTATGGGTAGGTTATTTTCGGCATTGCCCCACTCAGACCATGAGCCGTCGTACACGGCTAAATCTTGATAACCACATTCATCTGCGATCATAGCTAAAATACAGGCTGTTATGCCCGAGCCGCAACTAAATTGCAGTGACTTGCCTTCGGCATCCAAAGCTTTCAATCTTGCATGTAATTCAGAGATCGGTTTTAAGCATTTGTTGCCATCGAGCACACTCGCATAGTGCATACTTTTGCTGTTTGGAATATGCCCGGATATCATACCCGCTCTTGGTTCAGGCTCCTCGCCTGTAAAACGTTTATAGCTGCGCGCATCAAGCAATAAGGTGTTTGGATCGTCTATGGCATTGAGAACCGCTTGCTTATCAATAAAGTAACCCGCTCTTGGGTGCGCCACAAAATCACCTATAGTTTTAGCTTGGTTGTACTCAATCTGAGTAGGTAAGCCTAATTCAAGCCAACGCACTAAGCCACCATCTAGTACGTATACTTCGTCAAAGCCCATGCTTTTGAACATCCACCAAGCCCGTGCGGCACTGAAAAGGCCTTTGTCGTCATAAACAATCACAGTGTCAGTGTTATTTACACCTAGCTGGCGCATTTCTGCCTGAAACTGCTGTGCACCACACATGGTGCTAGAAAGCTTTGCATTAGGTTCACATAGCGCACCTTTGATATCAAATCGCTTAGCACCTTGGATAATCGCTTGAGGGCAATATGCCCCCTTTTCGCCGGCATAAACTATACCCGCATCGAAAATATGAACGCGCTCCAGGTTTTCATTTAACCACTCGCAAGACTTAATGTTTTTCATCCATACACTCCCAAAGCACCTATCAATCAGGCTATACTAGACGGCAATTTTCACAAGTACAATATAATCGCCATGGTTAAAGCTATTAAAAAAGAAGCTATTTCAGGCCCTATTTTAGCCGTACTACCAAAGTTTATTGGCGATGCAATCAATACTCTATCTGCTATCGAACTACTCAGAAAACTCTACCCTGATAATGAGATTTACCTATTAGCTAGGCCCTATATGGTTGAGCTTTTAGCACGTGATGAGTTTTATAATATCAAAGTGATTGCAGATGAACGTTATAATGAAGCCAAACTTTCGGTATTTGCACTTGCTAAAAAGTTAAAACAACATCAGTTCTCAATGGCGGTGCTATTTAGAGGGTCTTTCTCTGAAGCGCTGCTGGCTAAACTGGCAGGTATCAAAACCGTTATTGGCTATGCACAAAATGGCCGAAAACCCTTTCTTAGCCATTCATTAAGTTTAAATGTGAATCATCATTACTTACTCAGATATTGCCGTTTAATTAACGAAACACATGGTGACTATTTTGAGCAGTTTAATATTCCCAAATTAACTTATCGAAAGATTGAAAACACCATCCCGAATAACGGCAAGCCAAGTATTGGTTTGTACTTTGGTGGAAAAAACAAAGGTGCGCGCCACTACCCAGTCGAACAAGCAAAACAAGTGATTGCTTTACTGAATGAAAAGTACTTGCCTAATTTAATTCTAATTGGTGATAAGTCGGAACAAGCTGACAATCTAAAACTGCTCGAATACGCAAGCAATTTAAATGTAGCCTGCACAGATTTAACGGGGAAAACGTCATTAACTGAATTAGTCGACCATATTGCTGCGTTCGATTTACTCATTAGCATAGATTCTGGCCCAATGCATATGGCTGCGGCAGTGCAAACGCCTTGCGTTGCCATTGTTGGGCAAGGCACGAGTCCATGGTCTTTAGTCGTGCCTAAAACCCCTAATGTTGTCGCAGCAACGGCTGAGCACAGCCTTAGACTAAACGAAAACCTGCTCGTAACAGATATTTCAGCACAGCAAATTGTCGAAATTAGCCTAGCTTTAATTCAGCCTAAAGCACCTTACATAGATGAAGCCACATTGCTATTATCTAAACACAATAATAAATAAGAAAGTAAATTATGCAGCCTCCTATTTTTATCATCAACATGGCCAGTAGCATCGAAAGATGGCATACCACCTCATCTCGATTACAAGCCATTGGTTTAGAAGGCACTCGCTTCGAAGCCACTGTCGGTAAAGCTCTCTCAGAGCAAGAAGTCGCTTCTTGGTACAGTGCAGAGCTAAACTTAAAACGCCATCATAGAAATATGACACCGGGTGAAATTGGTTGCTACATTAGTCATATGCGTATTTGGGAAAAAATGCGCGATGAGCAAATCCCTTTTTGCATCGTGCTAGAAGACGATCTTAAAATCGAACCACATCTCGTCGATGTTATTGAACAAATCGGTAAACTAAGAAATTGGGATTTAGTGAAACTGTCTGATAATTGTGCAAATCCATTTATTGATGAAGTAAAACTTAGTGATACATTAACACTAGGTAACTATTTAAAAGTACCTAACTGCACTCATGGTTACGCTATTAGTCTTGATGGTGCGAACAAACTACTGAAGAGAAGACCCTTTTTTAGAGCGGTTGATGTAGACATTCAATTTCATAGCGAAGTGGCTTTAAACATTACCGGCGTTAAGCCCTATCCTATTGATGAAGATTTATCATTTGTTAGTGATATTGCAACCAGCAATAATGGCCGACATTCAAATAGAAGTACTTTTTGGCGAAACTTCCGCCATCGCAAAGACATGTATTTTCAGCGCAAGAAAATTTCAGCCGACCTGTCTAAAATCACCCAAAAATAAAAAACGAGCCCTCGGCTCGTTTTTTATTTTAATCATCACTCAATAAATTTAACCCGCCTGATGATAATTCCCAAGCCAGTTTAAAAAATCTGTCGCTTGTAATGGCTTACTTAAATAATACCCTTGTGCATAATCACACTGCATTTGATCGAGTAGGTTCAGAGAGACTAGGTTTTCAACTCCTTCAGCAACCACAGAAAAACCTAATTGATGACCAAGCGTAATTGTTGACTGTACGATATGCTGATCTTGCTGCGATTCATCAAGTTTTAAGATAAATACTTTGTCTAATTTTAACTCATCAATAGGCAGCATTTTTAAGCGTCCGAGAGATGTTTGGCCAACCCCGTAATCGTCCAGAGAAATCATTACTCCCAACGCTTTTAAAGCCTTGAGCGCAGCAATACCTTTCTCTTCATTTTCGATCATATCTCGTTCAGTGAGCTCTATAGTGACAAGCGCTGGAGGTACTTTAAAGTTGGCTAACTGCGCTTTCAAGTGTGGGAAAAAGTCATCATGAGCAATATCTTGAGCCGACACATTAATGGCCGCTTTCATACTTAACCCTTGCTGCTGCCACAAAGCCACCTGCTTAACCACTGTGGTAACAACCCACTGAGTTAAATCGACAATCAACCCTGACTGCTCAGCTAAATCAATGAATAGCTCAGGAGAAACCCATTGTCCGTCCGGCTTGTGCCAACGGATCAACGCTTCAACCTTATCAATTTGGTTCGTTTTTAAATTTAACTTGGGCTGGTACGCCATAAATAGCTGACCATCATCTTTAATCAGCGCTTGCTTTAATTCATCGATGAGTTTCAGCCGCGCCAGGTGCTCTTCATCTTCACCATCTTGGTAGTAGTAAATTTCATGACTATCTTGCGCTGCTGTGTCGACCGCGATTAAAGCTCTACGGACCAGATCTTCAGGATTGTCAGCCTGATCCGGATAAATCACCACACCCATACTAAAGCGCAGTGAGATATCTAAGTTACGGATCATATAGCTTTTCACTAACGCTTTATTTAGCTTAGCGACACAAGCTTCAACGGTACTGCCCTCGGTAGGCTCCATAACTACTAAAAACTCATCGCCACCTATACGTGCGTGTAAACCATTAGAGTCTTTAGTAACTTCTTCTATTCGTTTAGCAACCGCGCGAATACAATCATCACCTACTCTTGGGCCTAGCTTGTCATTGATGTGGCGTAAACCACGAATATCAATCGCGATTAAATATAAGGTAGGGTTGCTTGTTAATTTCTTTGCAAGACGCTCTAAGGCCGCAGAGCGATTATAAAAGCCCGTTAAATGGTCGTGCTGAGCTTGAAAGCGAATTTGCTTCTCACGAGCTTGAATGTCTTCACCCATTTCTTGGAAAGCATCTACTAGCTCACAGATTTCTTTACTTGGGCTGTGGTCCGTTAAACCCGCACTATAGTCCCCTTTTGAGAAGCGCTTTGCCATCTCAGTCAAATGCTGAAGTGGGGTCGTCAAATTATTTGCTAAGAAGCCGCTGGTTAAGAAACCAAGCACTATAGTACCGCACGACAATAAAATAATGCTCAACACTAGCTGATCAAATTCGTCGTATTGCTCTGTTAGGTTTGCACTGAGGATAACGCTAATTGGATTGCTCGATAAAGCAGGTAAAGGTACTTCAGCACTTATAAAAACAGGGTAATCAGACAGCCAGCGTGTTGTTGTCTGCCCGTGAATGAAGGCTAGAAGATCGCTTTGCGCATCTGGTAGTTCTATTGAGCTGGCTTTAAGACCCGTAGCGTGAGAAATGAAGCTCATCTCAACACCAGTTAATTCCTTTAGCTCTTGTGCAATATTCTCGTTAACGGCAAAACCCACCACACTCAATGCGATGGTTCGCGGTGCTTTAACTGGTAAAATAATGGCTTGGTAAAGTTGATTGTCAATCACTATAAAGGTCGACTCTTTACCATTGCCAAGCAATTGCTTCATGAGTTGCTGACTGTTTTTAGGTAGCACCAACCCTTCTTTGTTAGACGCAATAACATTACCTTTTAGGTCCATCAATAACATCAGATCTGCATCGATACGGTTACTATGATTAAACAATGCACTTTGAATGGTGTCTTGATCGCGACTCGCTACAGCTTGCTTAAAGCCAAAGTCTGCAGTGAGTACTGTAGAAGCGGTCACTAACAGGCGCTCTTTGGCTTTTAAATATTGCTGATAAACATTCTGCGCAACTTTAATGCCTTGCTGCACTTGCTTATCGTTATATTGATTTGTCGACCACCAAAAGCTTGCTAAGCTTGTGATTGCCGTAAGCAATACAAGCCCGACACACAGTAAAATAATACGTTGTTTTAAAGTGGTGCTCATGATGTTCCTTTTGCACGCTGCTTACTAAACATAGTCACAACAATTTACGCAGTAAAATTAGAATTCAGAGATGGTTATGAATATAGACCAATATTGCCCTAAATTCATTGACCGAGATCTTAGTAAAGATAAAGGGATAACCTTGTTAATTGCAAGGATTTTGAGAATAAAGCCTGATAATACAAGTTTTTAGTATTATCAGGCTGAAAATTTAATAGCTTTAGGTATGACCTATTAAATCACTTTAGCGAACACACTAGTCAATTAGACCATACTCGCTATCAAGAATAGCAATCACTTCTGAACGCGGATCCGCAGGAATTGTTAACTCTTTACCAACAATCTTACTCGCGATACCTACATAAGTGTCTGATACTGACATCATCACATCTACGGGTAGCTTGTAATCTTGTGCTAGTTGCTCACGCTCAGGCATTCTGTCTTTGTTAAGCAGTACATCGCTGTCTGGTACATTATTGATCAGTAATTGACGGAAACCTTCTTTCGAGTTTTCAATTACTTTGCCATCACGGAATGCAGGACCATCCCAGATACGAGATGAATCAGGCGTACCCACTTCATCAATGTAGATAAGCTGCTCAGTGCCATCTGTTTGCTCAACGTAACCAAACTCAAACTTGGTATCGACAAAGATCTGATCAAGCTCAGCAAGTTCTTTGCTGATTAATGCAAAACCTTCTGTTAAAAGCTTTTCGTACTGAGCCACATCAGCTTCTGATTTGAAGTTAAATGCCGCTAGGTTATCTGTGATGTTTTTACGCGTGATGTTTACATCATCCACTGGTGGTACTTCTGGTACGTCAGTGATAATGCCTTTAGTAGACGGGGTAATAAGTACTTCGTCTAACTTCTGGTTAGCTTCTAGGCCTTCTGGTAACTCAATACCACAGAAGTTACGTACGCCTTTGCTGTAATCACGCCACATGCTGCCAGTAATGTACTGACGCGCAATCGCTTCAACACGCACTGTGCTTGCTTTACGCACGATCCACACATAAGGGTGTGGAATGTCTACAATGTGGTTGCCCGCAAGACCTGCTTGATCGAATAACTTAAACCAGTGTGATGCCACGCTGTTTAGTGCAATACCCTTACCTGGTACGCCATTTAAGCCATTTTCGCCCTGCCAAATGCAGTCAAACGCAGAAATACGATCAGAAATTACCATGATCGCCAGCTCCGTACCTTTAGGTACATCGTAGCCTTTTTCTTCGATTAAACGCGCACTGTCTTCGTCGGTTAACCAATAAACTGAACGAACTTTACCACTGTGAACGGCACCTTTTGTGCGGATCGGTAGATCATCATTCACTTCTAAAACTTTGTAGCTACTCATTATTACTCCAAGGCCGGATGCACCTTGCTAAGGGGTGCAAAAAATATGAGGGGGTTAGAAGTGCATATAATAATCGCAAGACCCTTAAATCACAAACTAAACCCGAACTCTTATGTTGCTAAATGTGGGGTTTATCGTTGAATTTTGGTAATTAAACCGAGCAGAGTTTAGCCGATGAGAAAACTGTTATACCATCACAGTGTTTTTAGTTTATTGAGCCCATTATGATTGAGATAAACAACCTCGTATTTAGCTGGCCTAAACATCCCACACCCACGCTAGATATTGCTGAGTTAACAATTAGCCAAGGCGAACGGATATTTTTACACGGCCCAAGTGGCAGTGGTAAATCGACTCTGCTCGGATTATTAGCGGGGATTAATGCCATTCAAGCGGGCGATATTAAAATTTTAGATACGCAAATGCGTCAACTCTCAGCTGCAAAACGAGATCAATTTAGGGCCGACCATATAGGTACGATTTTTCAAAACTTTAATCTGCTGCCATTTCTAGACCCAATTGAAAACGTCATGCTTGGCTGCCAATACTCTAAAATGCGAAAAAGCAAACTCACTCAATCTTTACAGCAAAGTGCTATTAGCTTGCTAGAAAGTTTAGGGATAGACCACACCCTACAAGCCAAGTCGGTCAGTGAATTAAGTATCGGTCAGCAACAGCGAGTGGCTGCTGCACGGGCATTTATTGGTCAGCCAGAGCTTATCATTGCCGATGAACCGACCTCGGCGCTTGATGCCGACAGCCGAGAAGCCTTTATCGAAACCTTGTTTAGCCAAGCAGAAAAATACCAAGCCACCATTTTATTTGTCAGTCACGACCACAGCTTAGCGCAGCTATTCGATAGAAAAGTGAGTTTGAATGAGATCAACGGAGCGGCACAATGAACTTAGCATCTCTGGCTTTCAAAAGTAGTTGGAATCGTAAATCGAGCGTACTACTCACTTTGTTCACCATTGCCATCAGTGTAATGCTGCTACTCTCGATTGAGCGAGTGAGACAAGAAGCAAAAAACAGCTTTGCCAATACTATTTCTGGTACAGATTTGATCGTCGGTGCACGCACGGGCGACATCCAGCTGTTGCTCTCAAGTGTCTTTCGTATAGGCCATGCCAATAATGCCGTGCAGTGGCAAAGTTATGAGTATATTAAACAGCAACGTGGTGTGGCATGGACCATCCCGATAAGTCTTGGCGACAGTCACAAAGGACATGCGGTATTAGGCACAGATAGCAGCTACTTCACCCATTTCCGTTACGGGAAAAAGCAAATGCTGGCGTTTGCACATGGCCGCGCATTTCATAATGGTCGAGAAGTGGTTCTGGGTAGCGATGTGGCGAAAAAGCTCAACTATCATCTCGGAGAACAAATCGTGATCTCTCATGGTATGGGTAACACCAGCTTTCATCATCATGATGATAACCCAATGACCATAGTCGGTATTTTAAAACCGACCGGCACGCCTGTTGATCGCACCGTGCATGTGCCACTCATCGCCATTGCTGAAATGCATGGCTCCGGTCATAACAAATCGCCACGCATGATTGGTAAGGCCATTAACAAACCAACAAACGAAGCAGTGCATTCTCATGATGAGCATAAAGATGAAGATCATCACTCACATGACGACCATGAGCATGACGAGCATAGTCATGGCGAGCATAGTCATGGCGAGCATGAGCATAAAACCCACCAACTTGTTGAGAGTGAACCGGGCGATTTAATTGGTGAGCCAAAGCAAATCACTGCGTTTCTAATGGGTTTTGATTCACCTCTTTATACTTTGCAAGTTCGTCGCAATATCAACCAATACCAAGGTGAGCCACTGCTGGCCATTATGCCCGGCGTCACCTTACGAGAACTCTGGGGCATGTTAGATATTGTCGAAAAGATCTTACTGCTGTTTTCAATTGTGGTGGTCATCATCAGCTTGCTCGGTATGCTGACAACTTTACTCGCGACGCTCAATCAAAGACGTCGTGAGCTGGCCATTCTGCGCTCTGTCGGCGCACGCCCTTGGCATATTTTCAGTTTGCTGACCAGTGAAGCTGTGCTCATCACACTACTCGGTTGCTTGCTCGGAACGGCATTATTCTTTGTGGCAATCTTACTAGCGCAACCTGTGTTACAGGCACAGTTTGGTATTAGCTTGTCGCTTTCTATGCTCAGCAGCTATGAAGTTAAGCTATTGAGCGCTATTATGCTGGCTGGCACTGTGATGGGGATCTTCCCTGCACTGCGCGCCTATTATTATTCACTCAGCGACGGCATGAGTATTAAAGTTTAAAAGGTTATCTTAAGTATGAAATTATTTTCACTCTGCTTTGCTTTGTGCTTTAGCGCACTGAGTTTTGCCCAAGCACCGAAAGAAATTTTTTGGGAAGACTTAATCCCACAAGGTCATGTGCAAATTAGCAATCAAGACGCAGCCAGTCATGATGGCGCAGACCAAAACTGGGTGCAACCGGATTTAGATGCACCAGTAGTGAAAGCATTGGACGGTCAGTCGGTGAGTTTACCGGGTTTTGTAGTACCCCTTGAAGGTGACAGCGAAGTGATCACTGAGTTTTTATTAGTACCATATTTTGGCGCATGTATTCACGTGCCACCCCCACCGCCAAATCAGATCGTCCATGTAAAAATCAAAAACGGTGTACCAATCGAAAGTTTATACGATGCAATCACAGTCACTGGGATTATCAAAGTCGAAACTTGGAGTGGCGAATTAGCGCAAACCGGTTACACCATGCAAGCAGTGGGTGTTGCCCCTTTTGAGCTTTAAACATTTTGAAGATAAATCTATATGAATAAAGGCCACAGATGTGGCCTTTATTTTTAAGTACAACGTTGCTAGTAGGTAATTTTCAGTTCTATTAAAAAACATCCAACAACTTCTCCAAATCAGCTATTGTTCGAAAATTCATTAGCGCCTTTTGTATTACAAAATACTTAGCTATCACTGTTTGAGATTCAACCGAAACTGATGGTAGAGTAAGCACATCTATTTATTCAAGGACTTGAAGTTTAATAGTTCATTATGAAGTTATCGACTCTGTTAATATCGCTTTCTGTGCTAACACTTTGCGCGTGTAATGCCAATACACCTAAACCTATCGACTCAGCAACATCAAATTTTCCCATCATTAACGAAGGGGTAGCTTTTATTAGCGATGGCAAGATTAAAAGTACACGCTGTGCTGGCTATACCATTTACGATGGTCGTGACCATGGTATTGAAAGAGCAAATGCCGATGCGGCCGCGGCAGCAATTGCAGCCATAAAAACCGAGGTATTAAGCCAATACAGCGCACATACACAATGTAAAAGAGATCAAAGTGATACACAGTGCGCAACGCATAACTCTATGGTCGAGAAGCTTGTTTCTCATAACTTTTTACAAGAAATTCAGCAAATCATAATTGATAAACCTAACCAAGTTGTTTGCGTGACCCTCATAGGTAAGGGGGGAGTCGTAGACGAAACAATACTAAGGCTACCGCAACAACACACTCAGGCACAAAAAGCAGCTTCTGTAAAAATAGCTATACCTGAAGCTTCACCTATTGAAAAACAGCAGCCTAAACCTCTAAACAAAAACTCGCGTAAAATCAGTACAGATAGCAACTTACTCATTAATGGCGACTTTAAATCTCACTACTCTAATGGTTGGACACTGCTCGAAGGCAAAATAAAAGGCATAAAGAAAATCAAAGCCACACCGCACGGCTTAGTGTTGAGTTATAGAGGAAAAAGCGCGGCAAATACTCAATGGGCCATTAGTCAAACAGTCCCCGTTTTAAATAATCAACATTATGTATTTAGTAGCCAAGTTAACCTACAAGATAAGCTGACCAGTCCTTTCTCTGCCATCAAACTCAATATGCTTGACCAGCAAAATAAAGTGATTTACTCAAAAGTATGGACATCAGATGAGTATTACAAAGCCACGCATCCACATGACGTTGAGCTACTAACTGAAAACCAAGCCGCAAGTTTAAAAGTGAATTTACAAAAGTTGTGGCGAACCAAGTTATCACAACAACAAATTCAACATATTCAAATTGTCTTTGATGTCAGCCCACCAGCGCAAGAGCGATGCCTAGGTTGCCAAATGACCATCAAACACGTTCAAATTAAACGACTTTAACAAGGAACAAATATAATGCGTAAGTTATTACTTTTAGCGACTCTGGCAGGAATGGGGTTTGGTGCCCAAGCTGCGGAGGTAAAATTAAACTGGGTTCATAAACAAAAAGTCATTGATGAAAGTTGTTATGATAAAGGCACTAGAAGCAAATACTTTGCAGGTAATAGGTGTTCATCTGGTGCATTCATATTTAAAAAAGCAAGAGTGGTAAGAGATAAACTCGAGTTTGATATTATTGCTCATAACGATAATAAAAAGCGCTACTATCAATGTATATATATTACTTCTACTGACCACCATGTGTATATGGATGATGACTTAGCAAATGAATACAAGAATTTAAAAGTCAAATTCCCAAACGGGCAAAGTAACAAGCTTTCTCCTAACCAAAGAAAGAAAATTACCCTATCCATACCCAAGCCAAACAATGACGCAACCTCGGTGAATGTTCACTTTGGGTTACGCTTTCATTTTGTAGACTCCGCAGATAAATGCGATAACCCTATTGGTAATTTTGGCATTAACTTCAATAAACTAGATTGGGATATCACCGAACTACTAGGCAGCTAGCCTGAATCAAAAAGGCCACCGATGTGGCCTTTATTTTTAAGCTATGAAATTGCTTCTACCACTTTTTCACAAAGTTGGTGCGTTAATAAAGCTTGCTGTAATTCAATATTATCAGCTTTGTTGAGCGCTATTGCGTTTAACCAAGCCGTTAACATGTCATCAAAACCACGCTTATACAAAGTTGTCTGCCAATCATCAAAGTCACGATTGAAACTGGCGCCATCTTGCATCAATACAGCCTCAGTTAAAGAATTGATACGCCATTTTTGATGAATACCCGTTATCTCAATAACTTCTTCTGTTTTACCATTGTATCTATCCATTGAGCCCTGAAATAATCGCCCCTGATGGGTGAATTGAATATGCACAGCAACTATGTCACCTTCCGATGTTTTTTGAAAAAAAACTTGCCAATCATTTAAATCAGAGAAACTTTTAACACCAGCATAAAAACACAACCCATCAATCACATGGATAAAGTCATCAAACACAAAACTACGAGCTGGAGCACTCAAGTTATGGCGATTCTTTTGCCAACGTAAATGCCTTATTGGCTCTATCGTGGCTGCTGTTAATTTAGGTGCAAAACGGCGATTAAAACCTAAGAATAAGGGCACATCTTGCTGTTTTGCTAATGCTATAAGCTCTTCAGCTTGCTCTAGGTTATCAGCTAAAGGTTTATCCACAAACGTGGCTATGTTGGCCTCTAAGGCCTGTTTAGCCATTTCAAAATGCGCACTCGTATGACTATGAATCATAACTGCATCAGGTTTACTGGCTAACAACTGCTGATAATCTGTAAAGCCTTGCTCTACACGATATTTAGACTGTAGCTCTGACAATGTTTCTTGATTTCTAGTACACAGAATGGGAGTAATATCTTGATGTTGAGTGACGATAGGCAAATATGCTTTTTGAGCAATATCACCCAACCCAACCATGGCAATAGACAATCGACGCATAACAACTCCAATACATCAAATGTGAAAAAGCTAAACATCATATCACTATGTTTAGCTTTAAAGTATTAGACCTAGGTGGATAAAATAATTCGTTAACTTTAATAAAATCAGAAAGTAAGAACTATTTATTTACGCATCAACTGGCTGCTTACCCAAATAATACACCGCCGCGGGTTCTGAATAATTTGGCGCATGATCGTAACTAAACACCGCATAATATTTAGCGATATCAGGGTTACCGAAATTATCGAGCGTGTATTCATCTGGGCCACCGTAAAGCTTTACGCCATCAAACGGAGAGCGCGGTGGGTGGAAGCAATTGCGAACCACAAAACAGCCGACAAAATCATCGTTCTCTGGGTTTTGCCAAGTCAATTTTACCACCCCATTTTCGACCTGTGCTTGTAATTCTGTGGGGGCAGGTAAAGCTTGATTACGACGGTTTATGTAGCGAATATTCAGCGCTGCATTACTCCACTCAATTAACGCATTTTTTGCCTGAGACTCAGCGGTGGCACGGATCACAAAGTAATATGGGGTTTGTGTTTGATGTAAGCGCGCCAGCTCCTTCAAGCTGTAGCTGTCGAACATAAAGTCATGGGCAGTGCGCTCTTTAAGCTGGGCGTTACTCACTTCATAGCCGATATATTCGATTTTCTGGCGCTGTTTAACGTGTTTAAAGTCAACGTCTTTTAACTCCACCAGCTCCACGGTAAAGCGCACGTCTTTGCTCGATGGCAGTGAGTTTTGGCTGTACAAGGTTAAGCAAGCTTGGGTGAACACGGTTTTTTCTGGCTCTAACTCGTGTTGATGCTCAAACGCCATTTGCCCGTAGACGATTTCACCTTGGTCGTCGAAACCTGAACATAAGCTATCCGCAATCACTTTCTCTTGATAAATAGTATTACAGCTGTTTGGCGTCAGTTTTAAGCTTTGCTCTGGTAGTTGATAAACCAACTCTAAATTAGGACGATAGTGTAAGCCGCTGCCAAATGGCCCATAACCAATGTCGAATTGCATGACTTGCGAGTCATTACCTAGTGGCAAACTGGTTGGCCCTTGTAAGCGTAAGATCAGTTTTTGATCGTCTAAAAGTTGAGAGATCAAATCTCGCTCGACACCATTAAACGACCATTTTAGCCAAATACCTTGGGTCATTTTATCAGACTCAATAGTCTGCCCAAGGGTATGCAAAGCAGGCGCTTCACAAATGGCACTGTAGTCATAAATGTTGTCGATTTGATTTGGATCGAGCACCGATATCGACCATTCACCATACTTCTCTATTTTCGCATTCACCCGATTCATCGGGTATAAGAAAAACTCAGCCCGATCAATATTCGAGCCTTCTGGGATATTCGCCAAATCAAATACCACTACGCCCACGCTCGTACCGCGTTTTTTATCGACACCAATAAACATCGAATTATAACCAAAGCGCTCGCGCGCCTTTTGCTGATAGTTAGCACTTAAATACCCAACTTGCTCTTTGGCTGGGAACAATGTGCGGCTACATTGATGCTCTGCCAATAAGGTTTTTAAACGCAGCTCTGGGCTAAACGGCGATTTAATTTTAGTAACTTTATCGACAGCGCGGATGTTGTAAAAATAAAACTGCCCGCTTTCTAGTTGTGTATCGGTGAACGACAATGATTTAGTAATCGCCACTAAGTTGGCTTCATTACAAGGGCTTTTATTATGTTCAGCACGGTACAATTCAAAATAAATATCTTCGCGCTGTTCATATTCCCACTCTAGCTCCACGCTATCGTGACCCACCTGTTTAATGGTGAAGTCAGGTACTCTTGCTGGCGCAAGGTTTGAGTAGTTAATGGCTTCACCCAATGCATAGGCAACCGCTGGAATATTCTCGGCAACGCTCTGCGCCATATTCTTCATATAATCAGGAATATTACGGGTCCCTACCTCAACGACTGTGGCAATAATCCCTTTACGATAATAATACTCGCGGCCGCTGCCCTGAATCAGCTGTGCAGGCGGCTTGCCACGATGAATACCATACTGACGCCCCGTGACTTTTTTAATCTCGTTGTTCATGTTTGCACACAACACATTTAAGTCTGTGCCTTCAATCTCAACTTCATGATTAAACTTATGGGCCGGAAAGAACACATTCCCCTGTGAATGGTAGTCAAGGGCAATACAAATGTTGCTGCGCTTTTCGACGAAGTCACGAATGGCACAGGTTTCAGGTTCTGAAAATGCATGCGGACCACCATAGGTGTTCGACTGCGTATTGGTATTTCGCATGAATTTAGCGTCGAAGTTGCGGTTAAGATCCACCCCAAAAGTGCCATCACCATTATTGCGGCGGTTTTTACGCCAAAATGAGAAGTGATTACGCGAGTACTCAAAGCCGTCAGGGTTTAGACAGGGCACCATATACAGCGTGTTTCGTGTTAACGCTGTTTGTAACTTAGGGTTAAAGCGATAGTTGTCTATGACATACTGAATAAACTTGATCGCTAACTCATTCCCTATCCATTCCCGTGCGTGAATGGTGCCCGTATACAATAACGCGGGTTTGTCATCCGCATAGGTGACATCTAATGACAAAGTAACCAGCATAATGGGCCTGCCCTCCCAGGTTTCACCGATACTTTGTAGGCGAATTAGATGCGGATGTTCACTCATCGCTTTTTGTAAAAAGTCGATGGTGTCTTGATACGACGCGTATTGTATTTTCATGCCTAATTCCCGTTATGCTTTTGTAAAGACCTGCCAGTGATCAACGATTTTCTCTAGCTTTTTCGCTTTGAGGTTTTTTACAACACACAGCTGTTCAGGCTCAGTATTTAAAGCCTCAACCACGCCAGTTGCGCCAAACGTCGCTAAGATGTCATCAATCATTTTGTCACCCACACCTTTTACTTCGCCCAGCATGGCGCGGATTTGTGACTCATCAAATGCCACATTCGGTAAATCGGTTTCAGACATGGCTTCATCGCTACCCGGCACAGGTTGCATGGCTGATGCTGCTACTATTTTGGCAGGCAGTTTAAAGTTATCTTGTAGATTCCAGATCTCACTCGGCCACTCTTCACCCGCGCGGAATTGGGTATCAAAGATTGGATATCTTTGCTCTGTCATATCGGTAAATAATTCGCCGCAGTCTTGGCTTGGGGTATATTGAGAGAAACCAATATGGCGCATAGTACGCAGAAAGCGTGCATCGATTTTGCCCAGCTCTTCCCAGTTATAAATAGGAATATTTGGTTTACGAAAACGCCCTTCGCCCAATAGCCACATCAAATACTGGCCAATCCAATCTCGAATATAAGGGAAGGCTGCAAAGGCAGTCGCACACTCTAAAATACGCAGCTTGCCATCTTTTCCTAGCGCAATATCACAAGCCCAATACTCTGCATTCGCTGCTTTTGAAGTTTTAGTCGCTAAATCAAGCACTGACTTTGGAATACCTTGGTAATCCATGCTACCGCCCTGACTGGTATTAGTGAGCCACTCCCCCTCTGGCGGTCGACGCCAGAATGCACAAACTGGTTTGTGACCAATCAGCATAACGCGAATATCGGCTTCCATCGGCACAAAATCTTGCACATAAACCGGGTAATAACGCTTTTCACTCAACAGGCTCTGCGCTTCTTCGTAGCTATCTACCTTATGGACAAAGTAGCCACCATAATTAGATGGGCCGTAAGAGCGTTTAATTATTTTCGGATAAGTCGCCGACGCAAGATAAGACTGCGCTTTTTCAGGAATATAGAAAATTTCAGTATGCGGGATAGGTAAGTCGTACTTACGACAAAAGTGCGTGACGTTCTCTTTTGATTTATTAGAAAACTGACTATCTAACGACGGTAAAAAGCGCACTTCAGGTAGAGCACGGGCAATGTCACGAAATGTCTCATACGCTGTAGCTGGAATATTGCCAATTAACACATCGATTTTTTTGCGTTTCACTTCTGCAATAAAGCGGGCTTTGTCATTACCCCAATGATAGGTCACTTGCTCAATTTTATCGGGCCAACCTTTAAAGTTAGATTTATCAAAAAAGCGCAGTACATAGTCTAAATAAAGCAGACCGATTTTTGGCAGTGAGGTTTTCTTCGTCATGATTTAAGCCACCTTGGCAGATTGCAGTGAAAGTTTGCGTTGTACAGTTTTGTCTATCAGCTCGACCATGGCCGAGATTTTGCTGTGATTAAAATTAATCCCCAGCGCTTCTTGTTCGGGCGTGGCAAAGGCAGGAATGGTATTCACTTCAAGCACCACATATTCTTCTCGTTCTCGGTCGTAAATAAGGTCAACACCTGCGATCTCTAAACCGAGCGTTTGTGTGGCTTTAACTGCAATATCGACCACTTCGTCACTTGGCTCGCGCACAAATACAGAACCACCGCTGGTGATGTTGGTTTTCCAGTCGTCCTTTGGCGCCTTACGGCCATAACAGCCCACACATTTGCCATCAACAATATCAATGCGGTAGTCGGTGTTGTCATAATTGATAAAGCGCTCTACGTAGAAATAACGTAAGTCGGTGCGGCTTAAAAAGGGCATTAACATGTCGAGCGCCTGCTCTGAGTCAATTTTTACTATGCCAACGCCGCCCCAGCCGTCGGTTGGTTTATAAACCAGCTTGCCACCGAAGTCGCGGATCGCTGACTTTAAGCCGTCCATGTCGTTCTTGTGACATAAACGGTAATCTGGCGTTACGATGCCTTGCGAGCTTAGTAAGTGAGAGGTGCGGAATTTATCTTCAGCAATTGAGAAAGCGTTGTAATTATTTAGCGTCGGAATGGTTTCGCTCAGTGTTTGATACAAGTAAAGCTGATACTGAGTTTGCTGCCCTGCGTTATAGCTTAAAAACGTATCTAACTTTTCCATGGCGATGCCATTACACATAATTGAGCCGCCCTGTGCTCTAGCATCTCTTAAATTTAATCCTGTTGAGGTTTGAATGCCTCGCTCAGCCAAAGCGTGAACTAGTTTTTGCTCGATGGCTTTACCGCCACCATTTTCGTACATCCAAATGCCTACATGAGGTGCTGTCACAATGTGCTCCTTGTTTTCAAAAACGGGTCTAATGCAAAAGGGTTATTTGCGCTGTTGGCGGCAATTTAAACGGATCAAGATGACACTTTTTTGACCAATTGCAGTGAACAAAATTTGTTCATAAAACATTCACCTCCTTGAAACATAGTGTCGAGAAACTGGCGGCAATTAAATACAGGGAAATCCGTTATGACACAGATAGATTTTGCAGAATTAGCAACCCTTATTAGTTGTAATTCTCACAGTAAAAACAAAGCAGGGATTGATGAACATGGCGAGCAAATGATAGCACTGCTTGCGCCTTTGGGTTTTGCTATGACCCGTTACCAAAGAGAAAATATTGGTGACCACTTGCTTTTCCATACCCCTAAAAGAGCAGGTAAGAAAGTCTTATTGCTCGGCCACCTAGATACCGTTTTTCCGCCCAATACCTTTACCGAGTTTAAGCAAGATGACTACTGGGTGTATGGCCCTGGTGTGTGCGATATGAAAGGGGGTAACTTTGTCGCTCTGAATGCACTTCGTAATTTAAAAGCGGAATTTGGCCCACTTTATAACATCGATTTTTTATTGGTCAGTGATGAAGAAACTGGCAGCGATGACAGTAAATATTTAACTGCAAAACTCGCCAAAGACTATGACGCGTGTTTGGTATTTGAAGCGGCAGGTAAAGATCACGAGGTCGTTATTGGTAGAAAAGGCATTGCCACTTTCGATATTGAGATCATAGGCAAAGCCGCCCATGCCGGCAATCACTACGCCGATGGCATCGATGCAAACTATGCATTGGCAAATATGCTCACCGAAATGACAGCTCTGACCGATTTAAAAAAAGGCAGCACCGTGAATGTTGGTAAAATCTCAGGCGGTTTAAGTACCAATACCATTTCACCAAAAGCCAACATGATGGTCGAAGCCCGCTTTAAAACTTTAAAAGAGCAACAACGTTTACTCAAAGGCATAGAAAATATCTGTTTCGCCATGCAAATCACCGGTGTGCAAATTAACGTGAACGGTGGCTTACAACGCGGTGTGATGAGCCCTGACGCACTGCAACAGCAGCTTCTTGATGAGATTGCCATGATCTTAGATGAGCCGCTGAAAACCGAACAACGCGGCGGTGTGTCAGATGCGAACGTAGTCAGCGCAGCAGGTGTGCCAACCTTAGATGGCTTTGGCCCGTACGGCGATGGAGACCACACCATTCATGAGCGCGCATTAAAAAGCAGCTTTGAGTTACGTATTAGGCAAGTGACACAGATATTGTCAGCATGGTGTTATCAAGCTGACAATGAAGCATCTAAACAAGATGCGCTCGAAGTTTAAAAATATTCATGCTTTAAGCTATTTAAACGAAAAAACAGCTTTTAAAAGCCTGTTATTGAACATTTTTCAAACAGCCACCGACTGTACACATGTTTAGCTGTGAGTTTAAATTTCTTCAATTTAAATTGACTGATTTTTGTGCAAGTTTTGTTGTGCTTATTTACCGATAAGTACAACAAATATAAGGAGCATAAAATGAAACTAAATAAAATTAAGAAGCAACAGCTTAAAAACTTAAGTCAGAGTAAGATGAATAACGAGCAAACGGCTGCTGTTGCAGGTGGTACATACACTAACCCAGCGCTTAGCTGTATCTCTTGCTTAACTGACTGCCCACTCTATAGGTGTTCTGCATTCAGTAAACTTGTTCATGCCTGCTAAGCTCTAGCCTATAAAAAATAAAGCCGGTTTGCACCGGCTTCATAAGTCACTTGTATTGTAGTTTTTCGCGTCTCTCTCTTAACCAAGAATGATGAAAAAACCAAATAATAGAGTGCGAGAAAACAAAAGCCAAAAAGTACTGATATGTTATTTCTGTAACAAAATTAGCTAACACCACTACAGACAAAGTAGTCAATAAAATCGTCTTGAGTATTAGTTGAATACTTGGCTTTACACTAATTGTATGATTATGCTGAGCTAAAGTTTTAACTAAAGGCACAGAGATTAAAAGGGTAAATAACAACGACAACCCAAAAACCGCGAGGCCTTGCTCAAAGTTTAGAGTCTGCGTAATTGCTAAATATGTGTAAGCAACAGCACATACGGCATGAAGTAGATAAAAAACTGCATACTTGCGTGCTACTGGCACATATCTATTTAAATAATGTGCTTTTTCTGCCTTGCAAGCCTCTCCAACCAGTCCCTGCTTAAGTAACATAACCAAAACGATATGACCCATCGCAAAAAAGAGTGGCAATACCTTTGTTCCACTGCTGGTCATTATCATGAACACGATAACAATCAGACTGAAAACATATGATACAAGACCAGCTTTGTTTTTAAGCTGGTTATCTTTCAATGAAGACATTAGATAACTTTTTCCCATAAATAATCCTTATTTAAGAAATGTAAAAATACAGCTGTGAAAATATTAGTCTCTGTAAATCATGGCCGTTAACGATACGATTAAAAAAGGTACAGCACAACTAGAAATAGAAGATACTGGCTAGACACTAGAGAATTCGCATTTAATTCTGACACTTAGGGCAATACACGGTACTTCTCTGTCCCAAACGAATTTCTTTCAGTACGGTTTTACAGGTCACGCACTCTTCGCCTTTGCGTCCATAAACCAGTAATTGTTGAGCAAAATAACCCGGTTTACCGTCAGACTGTGCGAAGTCTTTCAGTGTTGTGCCGCCTTGAGTGATGGCCGCAGCTAAAGTGTCTTTGATGATTGGCGTGAGTAATTTATAGCGCTTTAACGACACCTTGCCGGCTTCGCGTTTTGGATGAATACCCGCTTTGAACAACGATTCGTTGGCGTAAATATTACCGACGCCCACAACCACATGGTTATCCATAATAAATTGCTTTATGGGTACCTTCTTATTGCGAGAGCAGTCAAACAAATGCTCGGCAGTGAATTCATCGGTGAGAGGCTCAGGCCCAAGCTTTGCAAACAACGCATGAGATTCATTCGGTGCTTGCCATAAACACGCACCAAAACGACGGGCATCGTTTAGACGTAACGCTTTGCCATTATCGAAGTGGATCTCAACATGATCGTGCTTTTTTAGCGGCTCACTGATTGGCACAATGCGTAGGTGCCCCGACATACCCAAGTGTAAAATCACACTGCCAATATCCGTATCGAGCATTAAATATTTCGCTCGACGGCGCACACTGTTGATCGTCATCCCTTCAATGTCTTTCACTTCATCTGGCACTGGCCAACGCAAGCTTGCATTGTGTACCAATACTTTGCTGACTGCTTGTTTTTCAATGTGTGGGCTAATGCCTAAACGGCTGACTTCGACTTCTGGTAATTCAGGCATGAGGTTCTCTAATGTCTCTTTCTTTAAATATGTTGAGATTATTGTGTGGTTGCTTGCGCTAAGTTAAGCGGCTCAAACAGTTGATACGCTAGCTCTGATTCTAAGATCAACCAAGATTGCTGCTGCTTATCAAAAATATAGTATTGCTCGGCGTCTTGGTAGAGTTGAAAGCTCCAAGGTAACTCCTCACCTGCTAACCAAAACTGCGCCACACTGACGGCTTTGCTACTCGGCAAAGAAATATCTGTCAGCTCTAACTCAACTTGCTGCCATGCATCGATCAACAAAGGCAGTTGATTCGGACTTACTTGCCACGGCCCTTCACTACGCCAAGCTGTGCCAATGCGTTCAATTTTGTAGCCAGGAAAAGCCAATGTCAGTACAAATGTTTGCTCGGGTAAGAGTCGCTGAGGGCCAGACACCTGCTCATCCGGGTTGAGCTTATGATGCAGACCATTTAAAAAGAAGATCATGATCAGCATGGCGAAGATCACCACGTTATTCCATGCTTTACGACTCAATCCCATGCGCTTGCCTCTGTGTTTTATTGCTTTTATTAAATAGTCGTTTTGCAGTGTATCGAAAAACATCTTCACTGTGGAGCATGCTTTTGCCCTGTTTTGCTTCGGTTAGGCTTAGATTTAGGTCTAAAAATGCATCGACTTGCTATTAAACTGTCGTGATTGTTTGCTAGAATATCGCGCAAAATTTAAGGAGTTCCGTCCATGGCAATGTATGTAGTGGGTCATAAGATCCCTGATTCAGATTCTATTTGTGGTGCAATTGCACTTGCATATTTAAAAAATCAAATTGGTGAAGCAGCAATCGCAACGCGTTTAGGCGATGTATCACCTGAAACTCAGTTCATTCTAGACACGTTTGGTTTTGAAGCGCCTGAGCTTAAAATGAGCTACGCAGGTGAAGAGGTTTACATCGTAGACCACACAGAAAAAACACAAGCGCCAGATGACATTGATGAAGCAACGGTTGTGGGTGTTGTTGACCACCACAAACTTGGCGACTTGACAACCTCTACACCGCTTGAGTGTTGGATCCGTCCTGTGGGTTGTTCAAACACCATCATTAAGATGATGTATGACTTTTACGGTGTTGAAATTCCAAAGAACATCGCGGGTCTTATGTTAGGTGCAATCCTATCTGACACAGTAATCTTCAAATCACCAACTTGTACGACTGCTGACATCAAGTGTGTTGAAGTACTTGCTGAAATCGCAGGCATCGAAGACTACAAAGCATTCGGCATGGAAATGTTTAAAGTTAAATCAGCGGTTGAAGGCACGCCTGCTCGCGACTTAGTTATGCGTGATTTTAAAGACTTCAACATGAACGGTAACCTAGTAGGTATCGGTCAGTTAGAAGTTATCGACCTAGCGGTATTTGACGACATCAAAGCTGATCTTGAAGCTGACATTGCAAAACTAAAAGAAGAAGGCGGCCGTCACTCTGTATTCTTACTACTTACAGACATCATGAAAGAAGGTTCACAAATGCTTATCGCGTCTGATGACGAAGGTATTGTTGAACGTGCTTACGGTGTTGCGCCTGAGCAAAGCCGCGTATGGTTAGATGGTGTACTAAGCCGTAAGAAGCAAGTAGTACCACCACTACAAGACGCGTTTGCATAAGCAATAACTAGCAAGTTATGTAAATAGCTGATAAAACCGAAGCAATGTCTTCGGTTTTTTATTGCCAATAATCTATGCAGCAACATGTATCTAGCCAACTACTTATCGAGCCCGGCGTATTAGCTATTTTTGGCGCAGTGCCAAAAACCGCAGCACATCAACACACGCTTATTCAGATCACCTTACCCATGGGTAACGCAGATATGCGCCTAACTCTGCCAAATCACGATGCAATCCAACTCTCTGGTGCAAACATCATTAATCAAACAATCAGCCATCAACTAACCATGCAAGCTGGGTGGGTGATCTTAATCGAGCCTAGCTGCTATGTTGGCAAGCAGCTCACGGCAAAACTGGCTGATAAAAAATTTATTGAAATCGAGATAAATAAACCCTTAAACAGTACTCAGACCCTAAGTGAGCTGCTTGATTTATGTGGTTTAACCCCAGCACTTCAAACCACGGCACCGCAATCCACACTTGATACACGTATAGCTCGCTTACTCGATAAACTTAATCGCTGCATTGGTAATGAGTGTGTAAAACCACAACAGTGGCGCGCAGCCGACATTGCCATTGAGCTCAATCTCTCAGAAAGTCGCTTTTTGCATTTATTTAAAGACACCATGCAGATCCCCTGGCGACCTTACTTATTATGGCGGCGTTTGATCTGTGCAGTACAGACATTACAACAAGGAAAAACCGCCACAGAAGCAGCGTATATTGCAGGTTTCTCAGACAGCGCGCATTTGAGCCGCACCTTTAAAAAGCAGTTTGGATTAAGCCTGAGGGAATATCAAAAGCGTTAAGAAAGAACCCTATAGAATTTGCAAATATTGTTACAGACAATCAGCAAAACTACTGAGCCTCAGTCAGGGCCACTTGCTCCATTCGCCCTAGGTAAGCCTCAACGATTTTTGCATAACCCTTACCCTGTTTAAACTTCTTCAACTCATAATTAAACCTATCTCTGAGCATTTTATCTTTAAAAGCGACACTGGCAGTGACAGGTGGTATTAAATAATGATGTTTAAAGATATCTATGGGTCTTTGTTTGTCGTTCAGACGATAAAAATAATAGAAAATGTACTGGTCTAATACTGCAAAATCGTAACGAGACTTAGTAAGCATCTCGGGGATCACCGACATATCTGCCAGCTCTTTATATCGCGCTTGCTCCGACATGGCTTTAAACGCATCGCCAAAATAGCCCGGCGCACCTTGAAAGGTAATCACAGAATACTTTGCAAGATCGCTGATAGATTCGGGCGATAAATTACGCTCAGATAAAGAAAACACCATAGGTTTATAGGTAACAATAGGGTCGCTGATATAAAAATTATCGCTATCTTTTGCAAAAAATATCGGAGCCATTAGATCGTACTGGCCAGAGCGAACTAATTTTTCTGCACGGCCAAGCGCGACAAAATGCAAATTAACAGAATAACCTAGCTGTCTGAGCACGGCTTTGGTCACATCTAAATCTATGCCGCTGTAGAGTTGATGATTTATGGTATGAGGCGGCCCTTCACTGGTGACTAGATCAAGCGCTTTGCTTAATGGGCTGAAAAGAAATAGTACATTAACAAAACTGAGCTTTAAGAATACTAATGCTGCTTTAAGGCACTTATACAAACCTGAAAACATTGCCCCCTCATCACCTAACTTCATTCCATGCTCCACTCATTTAAACTCTCTAAAGATAAGTCTAGGAACTATTGGTAAGAGGTAAAGTATAAACCAAAAAACCCAGCCGAAGCTGGGTTGTGATCGGGGGAGATCGTTAAAGCGTGTTAGTAGGCGAGATTAAAAATCAAATAACCTTGCGTACGAGTATTATCGAATAGCGCTATATTCGAGCTGTTGGTATAACTTTTAAAGCCTAGGTCTGCAGTTAACCAAGGCACAGATAAGCCCGCAAAATTGTAAGAAACTTGCACGCCTAAGCGAGACTGCGTGTCAGTTCTTACTTCTTCAAAGCCTGGGATAATGGCATCATAGCTGACGTTGTTCATATCATAATTCAATGACAAAACAGTATGATCAAATGGGTAATAATTCACGCCAAAACCAAGTCCAAGATCTGTAAAGCTATATTGATCTGCGCTACCTGCACCCATACCATAAGTTAAGCGACCATTTAAAATTACCGAAGGTAATAGCTGATAGTCCACCATAAAACGTGGTTCGATGAGTGTTGTGTCTCGCTCTGCATCTTCACTGTATGCATAACCTTGATAACTCAAGACCGAAGTTAAACGCATTTTTGGACTGTATAGCGTCGAATAGGCAAAATCAGCGCCCGTAACATCAAGTAACGCGCTGCCACCAACCGTAACCATCGCCATGCGAGGCTGAGCCATCACTTCACCGCCCCAGCGCTTACTCTTATAAGCAAACGACAAGTCCATTACCGTGCTGTCAAAGTCACTGTAATCACCATATAGAGTCGAATCGACAACGACTTGCGCCTCTATCTGCGTTTTAGGGTCGAGCAGCTTACTGACATAGCCTCTAAATCCGGCATGAATACCAGCAGTAGACGTCGGACGTGACTCAGAGTTAAAAATAAACTCAGTGCCATATATTTTGATTGATTCTGAAGTCGGGGCATTATTGATGTTTGAATCTGTGATCGAGCCCAATGAACCTGAGATCTGCCACTTAATGGCATCTGGACGTTGTGCCAGTAAGGCTTCTACATTGTCACGCACAGGCTCAGAAAGAGAATCTAGCTCGAGTAACTGCTCATAAGTGTCAGTGGCCTTTGAGAACTCGCCTAAGTATTGATAAACCAAAGCTAAATCTAAATAAGGTCGAGCTGATTTTGGATCGAGTTCAACTAACTGTTCGAAATATTGCTTTGCTTCTTCATTTAGCCCTAAACCAGCATGACACTGGCCTTTCAAGAACAAGCTGTTTAAACCCAACTGACGCTTCGTTGTATGCAATTCAGCGGGTAAAGTATCAAGTAGATCACAAGCACTGGCGTAGTTGCGCGCTTTGATCATTTTTACCGAATCAAGGATCGCCTGATTGATTTTTTGCTCTTCATTATTTGCTGAAACAGCCCCCGAAAACAGGACTGCTGATAATAGAGGGAGTAACGCTTTCTTTATCATCACTTCTTCGCCTTAAAACGACCAACTGCGGCTTTACCACCACGAGAATCCACACCTAGTGCCCATACACCACCAACTTCTTGAGCCGCACTGCCAAAGAAACTGCCTGTTAGAGCCCCTTTTTGACCGTCACCTGCTTCAATTGGGGCACTAAAATTATTTGGCCCTGAAATAGTCGTTTGCTGGATCACACCCGCCATACGATCTTGCGAGTCTTGTAATTGAAAGCTGCCAGAAAGCTGAGTATTGCTATTACCATTAAACGACACATCTAGGGTGATAGCACCGGTCAGCGTGTCGCTACCATCAAGGTAACTACCTGACATTTCGCCCTTGTATCTCGCTGTGGCTTCGGTTGGTAATTCTCGAGTTAGCTCACCCTGCTGCGGGCCTAAACTCGCCTGTAAAGCACTCATATACTGCTGTTGATTTTCTGTAGTAATGGCATCTTGCGGCAGTGTTGGCCAGGTATCTAGCTTATCAATGGCAAAATCTCCAAGCTGCTCATACACCAAGCCAGGATTATTTGGATCTGGAATTGGCTCAGGTTGAGTCGTGACAACCTCTTCACTCGGTACAGGAATATCGTACAGTTCAACTAAGTTTTGAAACTCCATCAATTTTGCATCTAACTCTGCCTGAATACTGATAGGACTCGTTGCTGTTTGCGCGATCAGTGCGTCATCTACTTCATAAACGCTCAACACGATACCTGAGCTCGCGGTTGCCTGCTCCGGCTTAGTGATGGCTAAACCATTCATCACTGCCGCTTTTACATCTGGCTTCTGTAATGCTTGCGTTAGGCTAATGCCCGAGTCTTGCAGTTGGATAAACTGCTCTTTTAAATATTCAGGCAAATACTGTTGGATATCTTTGTGTTGTAATGCGATTGCTAAACTCGGCGCATCATTACCTAGCTGCTCTAGTGCTTGCACCAACAGCGCGGTTTGATCAGGTAATAACTCAATACGCTCACCTGACAGTAAGCGCTGCTTAAGCGTGTCGATGTTTAAAGCGTGATTTGCGATGAAGTCAGCATCAATAGTTCGCTTAATATTTTCAAGCTGCTGGGTTTTGCTAAACAGCTTGCCTTGAAGACGTGCCAGCTGTGAAGCTGAAGCGTCTATGTCTTGTTGATATTGACGGCTGCGCAGTTGCTCTTTTAGAACTTGCTGCTGGTTATTGCTTAGCTGCGTTTGTTGATTATTTTGATAATCTGCAAACGCTTTAACAGACTGCTCATGAGCTAGTCGCGCTTCTTCTACATAGCCTTTTAGGCGCTGAATTTCTGATTTAAGTAAGACAAATTCATCTGCCTTCTTTGGATCAACTTGTAACAGTTTTTCAAAGCTAAATGCTTGCTCATTGGCAAGCACAGGTGCATTTGCCAATAAGGCAAATGCAAGTGTGGTTGAAGTAATGATTGTTTTTTTCATTGATATTATTTCACCGTGAATGTGGTTGTCATAGCAAAGAATGTTGCTGTTACAACAACATCTCCGGCTGCTACACGGGTGATTTCACCCGAATCAATTAAGTTGAATGTAATTAGGTCAGCGGTATCTACAGACCAAGTAACCAGGTGTGTCACATTGTATTTAGTGCCATCTGCGGCTGTTGCATACACAGCGACTGTAGACGAAGCACTGTCAGCAATGGTTACCTCTGTCACAACGCTGCCTGAGCTCTGAATTTCCAGTGCAGTTGTACCGCTAAAGTCAAAGTCATACTCTTCTTCGTCTATTGTGTCAGAAGCGGCGCCCACTAATTGGGCGGCCACTTTGAAGTTAGTGTCTTTGCTAGTCACGGCCCCTAGTGGCGCTAATTCAGACATTGTCTGTTGATAACCTAATACTTGATCTAAAGTATTGCCCGCCGTGTCTGTGGTCTTCCATGCAAACCATGGCGTGACATCAAATGCCGTATCGCCATTAAAGTTAGACGTTGCAATAAATTGCCCAAAGATAGGGTTCGATTGTGCATCTTGTTTATTAGCAACCGCATAGCTTGTTGGCTGGGTTGCAATAAAGGTCAATGTGATCGATTCACTGAATAGTTTGCCGCTGATCAAACGCTCAGCTGTCACTGTATGTGTGCCAGTAGTCGTCGGCGCAAGTACATTACCTTGGTAATCAACACTTAATGTATTGCTGGACCAACGCACTAACTCATTCGCAGTCACCGTATTGCCCGACACATAGTTAAACGAAGCCGTTAATGGAATTTGCAATGACTGATTAGTCTGTGCAATCGGCCAAGTTTGCGTGCTTGCAGTAACCGCCATTGCAGTCACAGTATCTTCAATCACAACAGTGTGAGTGACTGTTGTGCTATCAGCTAAAGTTGCTGTGAATGTAACAGAACCCGCAGTCTTTGCTGTTACAACACCTTCAGTACTGATTTCAGCAATCGTGGTATCACTGCTTGCCCAAGATGCTGGCGTTTCTGCAATTTTCTGAACGCCAAAAACATGGCTTGCAGCTGTGGCTTGTGCAACCACAGTTAATTGCTCAGTAGTGCCTATCTGTAATGTTTGCTTACCCTGAATGTCGTAGTAGCTTATCGTGCTCGTGATAACGTCTACGTCAACATCTGTTGGCGCTGTTACTTGCTTAACAGTAGTAAACTCTGTTTTCAATGCTGCTGAAATACGAGTTTGACCCGCTGCTGGTGTATCTGCAGTTTCGGTAATATCGAATAGTTCAGTCACATCAAAGCTCACACCTGAGCTATATATTGCTTTAACCGAACTTTGAATCGCGTGCTTATCAGCAACATCATTACTTTGTGCTGATAGGGTTACACTGCTTTCAGTAATACCTTGTGCAAATACCACATCAAAAGTTTTATTTTGACTGTTATAAGTTGCTTCAATCGTCGCAGTTACATCGTCAGTTAAGGCTGGCGCCGAACTATTAATGAATACATACGCCGTACCTGAGTTGGCCTCTAGCTGCTGAATCGCCACATCACTTGTAGAGAAGCCTGTGCCTGTAATTGATGACACACGCCAGACTACACTGTCTGTTGCAGTGAGTAACCTCACTTCTTTATCTGAGTAAACAGCAAACGCGTTGAGCTTAGCGACCATATCTTCTGGTACTCGTGCCGCAGTTTGGTTTTCAATAAACCAATCAGACACTACTGGCGAAACCACTTTAAGCGCAATGCTTTGTGTCATTGTTTCGTTGTTGCTGGTGGTCACAGTCACTTGAATATCGCCTTCAGTCGCAGAGCTACTGGTTTGCGCTTTCATTGCTGTTACTTTACCGCTGCTATCTACAGAGAACAGTTCACTTGCAGTATTCCAGAAAGTAGAAGTGATTGTCGGTGTTGAGTCGTCAGAATTTTTAGCACTTGCTGTGAGTGTCAAACTATTACCCAAAGCAATCTCAGTACTAGATGCATTGATCGTTACTGAGCTTAATTTAGCTGCTGTAACAGTCACAACTTGGCTGCTACTAAGCACCACATTATTAACTTGCTTGAACACACTGATACTGGTTGAGCCCGTAGCTTCACCTTTCACTAGGCCAGCCGATGTCACTGAAGCAATCTGGCTATTTGCACTTTGCCAGCTGACATCACTGGCTGCTAACGTTGCGTTTGTTCCATTGCTATATGTGCCTTTCACAGTGAACGTTTGACTATTACCTTTTGCCAGAGACACATTGTTCTCAACCAAGGTTAGAGACACCAACTCTGCCGCAGTAAGTGAAACTGAGTGTGCTGTTGCTGATGTAACACTATCAACTGTCGCCGTCACACTGGCTGTTTCACCAGCCGAACCTGTATGGGTTAACACGCCCTCAGTGGTAATTGAACTCACACCAGCGTTTACACCAGATAATGCCCAAGTGATGTCACCCTGATAGTTGTTAATAGTAATGCCATTAGCGAAAGTGACATTGACGTTTAAATCAAGCTGATTACCTTCAGCAAGTGTGTTTGCACCTGTAATCGCAACCGTTGAAATCGCTGCACTGCCTACATACACATTCTGTGTTGCACGAACTGTCATACCGTTATTGGTGTACTCTGCCGTGACCAGTACAGTCCCCTCAGCAACACCCACTAACTGATTTGAACTATTAATACGTGCAATCGCTTGGTTATCTACCGTCCACTTAACATCGGATGCCGTCACGCTTGATGTCACATCTGTGTCTACTGAGTTTATCGCTTTGAATGTTAAATCTATTGGTGCATTAATGGTCGTGCTACTTGCTGACGTAATCGTGAGCTCTGCAACATATTCTCCTGATACCGTCACAGTAAATGCTGCACTGGTCGTCTCTACTCCCGCTCTCGTTACTGTCGCAACTAGGCTATAAGTATCCGCTTTAGTCGTGCTGAACTTACCATCTGTGACAACACTTTCAGTCGATGTTGAAGCATCTGTCGCTGTAAATAAGATGTCGCCTACCATACCATTTTCAATACGACCGCTGCGATACTCTAAGTTCGCTGCGTATTGGCCTTGCTGACCACGCATTAGCGTTGAAGGACCTGTTACTGTCACTTTATCAAGCGGGTCGTTATCTGCCTGTGCAGCGACCACTGTTACAACCTGGCTATGACGTAACATCACATTACCAACTTGCTTAAAGATACTCACAGTCGTCGTTCCCGGTGCAATCGCTAATAAAGTACCGTCTTCATCAACCGTCACTATGTCAGTATTACCGCTTTGCCACGTAACTTCTGTCGCAGCCAATGACGCTGTAGACGCGTTACTGTAAGTACCTTGTACCGTTAGTGTCTGGCTTTGGCCTTTTACCAGTGACAGGTTATTTTCAATTAAAGTTAAGGCAACTAGCTCTGCTGTATTCAGTGTCACTTTATGACTACTTGACGTCACGCCACCCACTTGCGCTGTAATATCCACAGTCACTTGAGCTGTCGCTGTATGGCTTAACACACCCGTTGATGTGATGTTGGCATCATTACTACCTGAAATAGTCCAAGTAATATCACCTTGGTAGTCATACAGTGTAATGCCGTTGGCATAAGTCACATTCACAGTTAGGTCTGTTTGGTTACCCGCAGCAAGTGTGCTTGTGCCTGTAACTGCAACCGTTGAAACCGCAGCACTGCCTACATACACATTCTGTGTTGCACGAACTGTCATACCGTTATTGGTGTACTCTGCCGTGACCAGTACAGTCCCCTCAGCAACACCCACTAACTGATTTGAACTATTAATACGTGCAATCGCTTGGTTATCTACCGTCCACTTAACATCGGATGCCGTCACGCTTGATGTCACATCTGTGTCTACTGAGTTTATCGCTTTGAATGTTAAATCTATTGGTGCATTAATGGTCGTGCTACTTGCTGACGTAATCGTGAGCTCTGCAACATATTCTCCTGATACCGTCACAGTAAATGCTGCACTGGTCGTCTCTACTCCCGCTCTCGTTACTGTCGCAACTAGGCTATAAGTATCCGCTTTAGTCGTGCTGAACTTACCATCTGTGACAACACTTTCAGTCGATGTTGAAGCATCTGTCGCTGTAAATAAGATGTCGCCTACCATACCATTTTCAATACGACCGCTGCGATACTCTAAGTTCGCTGCGTATTGGCCTTGCTGACCACGCATTAGCGTTGAAGGACCTGTTACTGTCACTTTATCAAGCGGGTCGTTATCTGCCTGTGCAGCGACCACTGTTACAACCTGGCTATGACGTAACATCACATTACCAACTTGCTTAAAGATACTCACAGTCGTCGTTCCCGGTGCAATCGCTAATAAAGTACCGTCTTCATCAACCGTCACTATGTCAGTATTACCGCTTTGCCACGTAACTTCTGTCGCAGCCAATGACGCTGTAGACGCGTTACTGTAAGTACCTTGTACCGTTAGTGTCTGGCTTTGGCCTTTTACCAGTGACAGGTTATTTTCAATTAAAGTTAAGGCAACTAGCTCTGCTGTATTCAGTGTCACTTTATGACTACTTGACGTCACGCCACCCACTTGCGCTGTAATATCCACAGTCACTTGAGCTGTCGCTGTATGGCTTAACACACCCGTTGATGTGATGTTGGCATCATTACTACCTGAAATAGTCCAAGTAATATCACCTTGGTAGTCATACAGTGTAATGCCGTTGGCATAAGTCACATTCACAGTTAGGTCTGTTTGGTTACCCGCAGCAAGTGTGCTTGTGCCTGTAACTGCAACCGTTGAAACCGCAGCACTGCCTACATACACATATTGAGATGCACTTACATAAGTGTTGTTTGCCAGTTTTAATTCTGCATTGATTTGAACTACACCTTCGCTGATCCCAACCAGTTGATTACCATTTTGAATTCTAGCAATGGCTTGATCGCTCACCGTCCAAACAAGATCACTGCTATTGAAGCTGACTGTGCTACCCACATGGTCATAAGCTGTTGCGCTTAGTGTTAGTGGCGCGTTAATCGTGATATTACTCGCTGAGTCAATGCTAAGACGCGTAGCTAAAACACCAGATACTGTCACTGTGAATGGGTCACTGCTAACCGTCGTGCCATTTCTCGTTGCCGTTGCAACGACACTGTAGTTACCATTTTTAGCAATCGTCAATTGACCGTCTAACATCACTGTTTGCGCATTACTGCTATCTGTGCCAACAAAAATCACCTCATCAGTAATGGCCGTTAATGAAGACCCATCGCTAAACTCTAGATCAGCATTGAAATCAGCGGTTTGACCAAATGCTAAAGTCTCAGGCCCCTTCACTGTCACTTTAGTAAGTACTTCATCGCCCACTTTAATATCGCTTGAAGCACTTAAATAACGTGTACCATGGGCAACACTAATTGCAACACTCGCTGTGCCTGTATTGATACCTGTTACTGTGCCACTTTGATCTACACTTGCGACGTTCAGATTAGAGCTAGACCAAACAGGTGTTAAGCTTTGGTCATTAAAATATGTAGTTAATTCACTCTCATTCAGCGTCACCCCAGTCGATAATCGCCCTTGTAGAGTGTAATTGTGTGTGCCATTGATAGTGACTTGTTTACCCTGCTCAAGGATCTGAATATCAACTAATTCAGCACTCGAAATAGTAACGTCCTTAGTGGCACTTACCGAGTTATCTGCGTTGCGCACAGTCAGTGTGATCGTCTCATTGGCAGTGTTACCCGCCACCAGCATACCGCGACTATCCACCACTGCATTACTAGACGTCACTTGCCAGATCATACCTTGTTGATATTGCTCAATCTGCGTGCCATCCGATAACGTTGCTACTGCATGATATTGGCTTTGTAAGCCTGCAATCAGGCTATTAGCACCTGTGATCTCAAGACCTGTCAGCACTGCGTCAGATACCGTAACCGATGCATTAGCCACTAATGATTCACCCGTTGCTAGTGTCAAGGTTGCGCTGATCCCAACAACCCCTTTGCGCAAGCCAAGTAGCTCACCTGCCGTGCTATTAAATCTCGCCACCGGCTCTAGGGCTGGTTCATTGTGCACAACCCAAGTCAAATCGCTTGCCGGCACGCTAATGAATTGATCAAAGGAGGTTGTTGTTTGATTTGAATAAAGCGCTTTCACACTAAACTGCTGAGTTTGATTAAGGTTTACAATGGCATTGTCTTCGACGATCACTAACTTGATCGGCGCAGCTGCTGCAATGGTTACCGCTTTTGCAGTTACTGTAACGCCACTGTCTGTTTGTGTCGTTACTGAGAAAGTTTCTCCCTGCGTACCAATTGCTTGTACGCGACCTGACGAGTTGATTACTGCACTGCTGGTATTTGCAGTTAACTGCCAAACAAAGCCAGTTGATAAATTCTCTACAACCGAGCCATCTGAATAAGTACCTGTTGCGGTATATTGACCGTAGGCACCTGCTGCAATTTCGCTTGGCCCTTTCACTTCAATATTAGTTAGAACCGCAGGGCTCACAAACAGATAAGTCTCACCATAAACTTGTAAGTTGGCTTCATTAATTTCAGCCACGATTTCAATACGAGTATCTTCTGGTGCGCCCGGCTGTACTGTTACCTCACCAGTATTCACATTTACTGCGGCAAATTGGCTATCAGCTGCCTCTTTTAACGACCATTTTACTTTTGCCAGATCAGTAGCATCAAGTGTGATTGGTGCGCCAAAGGCATCGAAAGTATTCGCGATTGTGAACGTATGGCTTCTGCCAGCTACGACCTTAATACCCTTGTCTGATAATTCAAACTGAGTGGCTTTTGGTGGCTGTACTGTGAAAGTAATTTGGCCATCTTGGACTGAGCTATTCTTCGCACGCGCGGTCACTGTCACTGACGTTTGTGCCGCTGTATTTGATACATTGACCACACCTGTCGAGCTCACTGTTAGTACGCTTGGGTTACTCGACTCAAAACGTGCCACTTCTGTGCTGCTTGCCACTGACACTTCAGAACTATCCGTCAAAATACCCGATACATTTAACTGCACAGTACTGCCTTGCTGTACAGACGTAGACTGCCCTGCCTGGGTCGATAGTTTTAAACGCTGTAATTGTGCAGGTGTTACAGTGACTTCAATCATGTCACCAGCATTGTTAATTTCAACACCCGTTTGCTCTGTATCACCAATGCGTATTTGCGATGTACCTGGGTTATCTGCAATTAAACGACCTGTACGCTGACCTTGTGCGTTTAGCTCAAACTTCACCGCACTCGGGTTGCTGGTTGACCAGTTCAAGCGGTTAAAATCAACTGCAGTAACACGAGAACCATCCGAGTTAGTACCAGCGACAGGCAGTTCAAACACTAACCCTTTCGCGATTGACTTACTGGTTCCTTCAGTAAATTCAACATTACTTAGCACTGGCGCAATAATGTCAATTGATGTACTGGCTTCAAGCAATGAATTAGACTCAGGTGCTAAATAAGCTGCAGTGTATTGCGCTTTTAGACTGACATTACTTTGTACTGTTTTAGCCGTTTGTAATACGCCCAGAGAATTGATATTTTCAACCAATGCGCTGTCGTATTGCCAGCTAATACCATCAAGTTTATCGAGTACCTTAGTGGTGCCATCGGTTAATATCGCACTGACATTCATTTGCGTATTTAAGCCAGCAGGCAGTTGTGTGCGTGCTGCAGAGACTGACAGCGATTCGATTTCAGGTTTACCAATCTTAAATGTAAGCACATTAGAAGTGATGGTTTCGCCCTTGTCGTTTTGCGTCTTAATACTCAATTGAGTTGACGTTTCTGGCGCTTCATATTGGAATGTCTGCAGTTGAATTGCATCAGCTTGTTTCTGAACTCTCACAAAACTGCTATTAAACAACCACTGCATAGCGCTAGATTCAAGCGGTTCAAGTTCGTTCGCCGTTAACGTTCGGCGAGTTTCATCAGAATACACACCGTCAACTGACAAGGTACGATGATAGCCCAGCGGCACTGAGGTGTTGCTTGTTGATAATACTAAGTTGGTTAGCAATGGCGCTTTAATTGTAAGATCAAAGGTATTGCTAAACTGCGCTTGACCATCATCATAATCTAAACGAATTTGCGCCAGCTCTGCCGCCGCTAAAGATGATACAACCACACTCGCTACACCACTTTGCGATGTTTGTGCATCATTGAATACCGCAGCACTAGATAGACTTTGCCAAGACAATAAGCTGCCTTGTAGTTTTTCTTTATGATTAACGGTTGGCGTGGCTTTAAATACGCCATATGCCGTCAGTGTTAATGTCTCACCTTTATAGATCTGCTGTCTGTCGGCAACAATTTCTATGCTATCAAGTCCGGTGATGCGCTGAGCACGACTTTGCACTCGCGTGTCACCATAAATATCGATGTAATCAACATTAATAGAAATATCACCAGCACGCTGTGCGTTAAACAAACCCGCATTTTCACCACTGCCCAATGTACCGAAAGTAAAGTTAGGATCAGCAATGATTGACCATTTTACTAACTTGCTAATATCGACACGATTAACACCGTCAAGAGTTTGAAAGCTTGCCCATACTTGGAACTGGCGAGAGGTATTCACTGGCATAAACTCAGTCACAATACCCGCTGGTAGTACTTCTAAGCCCGCTAACGGGTACACATTCTCAATACGAATTGGCAATGTATTCGTCAGCGTTTTCTGTACTTTTTTGTATTCAGAGCGCCCGTCAACGGTCACCTTCTCGTACTGAGAAATAGTTTGTGTCACGGTTACTTCAGCATTACCCGCTTGAATAGGTGTGATCACACCCGTTTGGTCAATACTTGCTACTTCGCCAGCTTGTTCAGCGCCATCTACCTTAGTTGTAACAATCGACCATTGAGTGTTATTTACCTCGGCAATATCTATAGCTTCTAGGTTATCTTGGCTGCCATCAGAATAATGACCAGTGGCTAAAATTGTTGAACGGTTCCCCATCGGGAAACGTATGCTGCCCGCTGGCATATCTTCAGGCGTCGCAATATGAGCGGCAATGGCTCTATAGCCAGATGACGCGCCCAGCTCAATGCGGCGTAGCACTTTTGGACGCACAACCACTGACGCCTGAGCCTTAATTGGTGTTTGGCTCTCTGGTGTGAGTGTCATTTCAATGCCAATCGGTCCAGTTGAGATTTCAACGGCTTTGGCTGTTGCAACCGTTTCATCAGCAAAATTGATAATGGCAGGATCAGTAGAACGCCAAGTCATATTTTCTGTTTGAGGTTTAGATGTACCGTCTGTAAAAAAGCCTGTAACGGTAAAATCGATGCTATCGCCTTTATGAATAACCGGTGTTTGTGGTGCTATCGCTGCATGTCTTAATTTTGGAATGCCCATAGTGAAATAAGCATTACCCGAAATACCAAATGCGCGACTATTGGTTTTTGTAACACTTAATACCGGGATAAGATCTGCACTGTTTGCCAGTGAAGTCACTGTGCCTTCATTAACCGAAGTTGTTGCTTCTTCACCATTATTCACTTTTAAGAAGCGAGTAAATTCACTGCCAACCTGCCATTCAGTATTTACCTGTTCACTTGGTCGACCATCAGCGTCTTCATCAAAGGTGATATTTTTATAACTGCCATCTGATAAAGTTGCCCATGCCACCATGAACTGATTTTCACCGACAGACATCTTAAACGGCGAATCAGGAGACGTTGTAGTATAAGTGTACTGACTTAACTGATCTTGCGGGATGGTCTTAACACTACGTAACGGATGGTTTGCATCGCTCACCGCCCATACATTGATTGCTTCCATCACTGGCGCAACCGTTGTAAATGCTAAGGTTGCCGACACTGTCTGATTTGCTGAATTTACTAGCTCAGCTTTAACGTCGAAACTTGAATTTGCTGCGATGGCTTCAACCACACCACGACTAGTCGCAATCTCTTTATCGTTATCTTTTTCGCCTTTCGCTAAGACTTTTGCTACGCTCTCATCTGATACCGTCCAATCGATATTTAGCTCAGCCAGTCCTGTTTCATCTAAGTGCAGTGATGAGCCATCTGAATATGACGCTTCAATATCAATATAGCTTGCAACACCTGCTGGTATTGCAAAACAAGATAATGGCGTTGCATCACCTTCTTTAGGCATATTGCGGCAGTAATCTTCTAATCGGCTATTATCGATAAATAAGCGGATCGCCTCGAGTAAGGCTGGTTTTACGATGATCGCCAAGTCCGTTTTAATTAACTCTTGGTTGGCATTTGCCAGCTCTGCTGACACTGTCAGGTTTACTTTGTCAGCTTCTGTTGGACGCGTTGCTTTAGCCACATTTTTGTCTGGCGTCGACGCGTCGCTAAAATTTAAATACTCAGGATGTGAGCTTGCAAAAGCGACTAAGTTCGTCAGGTTTTGCGCAAAGTTTTCATCTGTGTACTGGCCTACGACATCAAAACTGATGCTGTAACCCGATGCAACAGAAGTACTGTTGGTAAGAATTTTTAACCCTGTTAGTAATGGCGCAACAATATCAAAAGATAGGTCTGCAACCACTTTAGCGTTATTGGCATTTGGGTCGATAAATTCAGCAGTAATGGTCACTGAGCCTTGTTTATCTAATCTAAATTGATTGACCGTTGCTTGCTGAGTCACTGTGTCTGAACTCGAACGCCAAGTGACGTATTCAGTTAAATCTTGAGCTCGGCCCGTAGAGTAAGTACCTAGCGCTCTAAAGTTCTCAATTTCACCTTGGTTGTAGCCTTTTTGAACCGAATCAACAGCATCTTCGTGCACAACAATCAGCTTGTTTAATACAGGTGGAGTTACAAAGATGGTGATCTGATCGCTAAACGTATTGTCAGCAATAGTTCGACTCGCAATTAACTGCACTTCACCTAAATAAGCGGCTTCAGCATCGTCTGAGTCTAGCGTTTGTGAATTTGCAACGGCTTCGCCTGTTTGCTTATTAATAACAACTTTTTGGTTGGTTAAAACCCATTCATCAAAGTTGGCTGTTTGCTCAGAGTCGTCCGTGTAAATTTCGGTTAAACGGAATACCGCATTGGTACCTTGTGGCATCACAATGCGTTTATCAGTGATCAAACGCGGGGCTGCAACATCAATGCGAACCGCTTTCACTTTAGGTTGATTGATGTTTAATTCAAATGGCTCTGAAACAATTAACTCACCCAGAATATTGGTGCTTTCTGCGGTTACTTGCACAGTGCCTTGTTTATACGTTTTTAACTCGTAAGGCACTTCTGTATTAACAAAGTCAGCTAAGTTGATGTCTTTTGAGCGCCATGTAAGTACGACATCTTCGGTCTTGAGTAAGTCGCGCGTCGTATTATCTTGATAGGTCCCCAGTACCGCAAAAGTGCCACTTTCACCTGCAGCAATGTCACCGCTTTGCCATGTTAGTTCAATTTTGCTTAATGCTGGACGGTTTACATTTAATGCCCAGGTTGCCACGACATCTTCATCACGACGATTCTTAATAGTTGCTGTGATCTGAGTGTTGCCTTCAATAAAAGTACGAATAAAAGTCCCTTCTTCGTCGTGCTCCAGCACTGCAACTTGTTCATCTGACGACTGCCACACTAACCCATCAGCAATACTAAATAACTGTACTTCTTGGTTTGAATAAGTGCCCTGTACGGTCACTTTTTTGCGTTTTTCTAATGCAATAACCGGGTTTTCAGCGTTGATCTCTGGGTCAAGAGGAATAATCTCTAGCTTATCTAATAACTTATCTTCAACCGTTACCGCCATGACATTACTGTTAATTGTCAGACCGTAACCGTCGTCAATTTTGCCCTGCACGCTTGCTGTTCCTTGTGATAGCGCATTCACAAGGCCAATTTCTGTGACATAGACATTTTGCTCATTGCTTGAAAGCCATTGAGCTTGTTCGGTTAAATCTGCCGTTGTACCATCCGTGTAAGTCGCCATGGCTTGTAATTGGTAGGTACGACCAAGCGGCATATTTTGAGATTCGGCAATGCTTAATGTTGTAATAGCTGCAGGTGTCACGGCTTTTACCGCAGAGCCTGAAATATCACCTAACTGCGCGGTTACTTTCGCTTCACCAACAGCCATGGCTTTTGCCATACCCGTTTCACTCACCTCAACGACACTGCCTGAAGACGCCCAAGTTACAGCCTCGGTGAGATCAACAATCGCACCATCACTGTAATTACCTGTCGCTCTAAACTGGAAGGATTGCCCTTTATAACGGCTCACATTAGTAGGTGAGACATCGATACTTTGTAAAACAGATTCAGAAACACTAATGCTTGTTTCAATGATGCGTTTATCATTTTTAGCTGTTAATTTGAAATCGCCCGGGATTAAAGCGGTCACTTCAATCTCGTACCCTCTTGTGCTACTCAAGCGTGCCATATGACTCGGCGTGACCGTCCAAGTGTATAGGTCTTGCTCATAAGACTGGTGATCTTGAGACACATACACACCAAAGTCTTGCTTGCCTGTTGCTGAGTCAAATATCGACAATTTCAGTGATTCACCTTGCCTTACCGAGGCAGGCTTTGTGCCAGCTGTATCTTCATCGATATTGAAGCGGAATTCAAAACCACCAGCATCTACTGGCTCGGCATTGTCACCGTCCTCTTCACCCCCACCACCACAGGCACTGAGTGTCACTATCATTAACAACATAAGTAGCCTTGCGCTTAAGGCCACAAAATGATTTAAAACTTGCATTATTATCTCGTTACTTCTTGATTTACCGCGGTAATTTAGTAGGTTTCAAACTTGAGGTTCAGCTTTTCAATTTCTGCTGATTCAGGCATTTCTTGACGCATCTGATCATAGCGATCAGCTATATGGTAAGACAGGTACACACTCGTATCTGGCCAGTAGCGGATAACATTAATTAAGGTATCTTTTACTTGCCATTGGTAGTGGATTTTACCGTAACTTATTTCGCCTGTCGCTTTGATTGGCGCACCATATTTATCTTTTATCAATTCGATAACGTCTAAGACCTTGCTCGGATCATTATGCGCAGGGAAACGATATTCGATAGAAGCCAATTGATTGGTTTTCAAACTGTAACCCGTGAAGACTCTGTCTGTGCCTTTGAGTAATTGTGATGACTCGTAGATATCAAACCAATAGTTGTCTTCTTCACGGATCTTCAAAGCACCGCTATTGACTAACTTATCGCGCATTTCAACACGCGTTGTTTGAGACAGGGTTAGCCCGTAAAGCACCAATGATGAATCTAAAAATTCAATTCGCTTTTGTAATTGCGGTAAATGTTGCTGTGCTTTTAAGTGGCCGTTGCTCGCTGCTTTACTTAACCAGAACAGCGCGTTTTGTAAGTCAATCTGTGCGCCTTTACCATGTTCAAGTAACAAGGCTAAATTATATTGCGCATCTACCACACCGAGTTTTGCAGCACGTTGGTATAAGTCGAATGCTTGTGCTTCATTTTTTTCTACCCCTTTACCGTGAAGATATAACCAAGCTAAGTTATTCATTGCTGCGCCATGATTTTGCAACACCGCACTTTCATACCATTTGAATGCTTGTTTCAGGTTAGCTTCTTCTGATTGCTCACCTTGATAGACCGCCATCAGATTAGCTGACATCGGAATACTATTTTCTTGATACAACAAACCAACTGCAAACTGGGCCGCAGTATGCCCTTTTCGAGCTGCAGAGAATAACCAACGTACACCTAGCTCAACGTTTTTCTCAAAACGCACACCCGATAAATACTGGCTACCTAATTCATATTGCGCTTCGATAAATCCGGCAGAAGCACTTTGCTCTAACCATGCGCGCGCTTGTTCGTAATCAAGCGTCAGACCCTGACCTTGCAAGTACATCACACCAATATAATATTGCGCTTGTGGATCATTATCTTTTGCCAACGGATACCAATGCGACAGCGCTTCGGTGAACTGCTTATTTTGGTAGGCAATCAAGCCTTTATTAAAGTCACCAATTGAACGCAGCGCATATAGTGGATCAAGCACCTCGTAATTAGGAAGAACCTTAGTAAACATGTCTTCACTGACTTGACCCGAGGTAATATCAGACTCTGCTGTTGTGTCTTTCGCTGTATTTGGCGTGTCATCTGCAAATGGATTCATCCCCTCAAAATCTGGGACTAAATTACAGCCTGACAAGGCCATTGCAGCAGCTAATGCCACTGCTAATGGTTTTTTATTCATTGTTCACTCCACCTGTACTTATAGCGCTGCCGCAGTGCTGGCAGAGTGCATACCAACGTTTAATTTGTTTTGGATCTCGCGGATCACATGATCACATTGCTGCATAAAGGCAACAAACACATGTGAATCAAGCATGTCTAACTCAGTACCGACCGCTAATCCATCTTGTTTGATCTTACGCGCCTCTTCTAAACGACGCACCAATAAACGGTAGTCTTTAGTTTGAGCTTGTAGGTTTTCATGTTCGTTGATCTCTTCAAGTAATAACTGCATACGACGAAGCTTTTCAACATTGTCAGCTGTAATACAAGATTGACGATGCGCTTTGATGCGTGAACGCAGTGTCAGTACAAGCACAATCACACAAAGTACCCAATACTTCACATGCCAAAGTGACAACAAAGCATCGTAAAAAGTGGTCTTTAACGCACCATAAGGATTAAAGAAACGCACTGCTGCCGGATGACTTTCAAGATCTAACCACACACCTTCTTGCGCTTTAAAATCGGCCAATACAGGGTAAGACTGCACCAATTGCTTGCTGTATAAAACATTCAAAAAGGTTTCTACCATGTACGCTGGCGCCGACTGTTTGGTAACAAAAATACCCTGATTAATAATGCTCGGTGTCCAATTCGCAGGTAGTGGGCCATCCACTGATGCATATGCGCCAACCGAGATATCACTGGCAATCACATGTGTATTTGCATTGGCAATACCTTCATTTGCATCAATACGAATTAGGTAAAACTGACCAGTTTTTAATAATGTTTTCAGGAATTCACTGTGTGTACTGGCCGAGATAACTGCACCGTCTAATTCATTTGAATCAAGTAGGCGTGTAAATTCAACTTCTTTAGCACGCACTGTGCGAGGGTCTACGTGGTAGTGCTCTAACATTTTAATTGCTAACTGGCGATCATCACTTTGTGCGTCGCCCATCGCAATACGACGACCCGATAAATCAGTAATGGTATCGATACCACTGCCCATACGTGCAATCACATGAAGAACATTTTCGCTGATCGGTGCAATCGCAGCTAGGTTATTAAATGATGATACCGCTGGCGACATAATCGCGATATCGGCTTTATTCGCCTGAAGTAAGCTGCGGTTAAAGTTTGAATCACCACTGGCTACTAGTTCAACATTAAAATCTGAACGTGCTTCTATCGCCTTTTTCAATTCCAGCCCTACTTGGTGCTCATAGCTGCCGCGCTCACCTGTGGCTAACTTTAAGATATTACTTTGGTTACCTTGTAAGTAACCTAAATAGATAACGCCAAAAATTGCCGCGATCATTAAACCCCAGCTAAGATAAGGGCGAATTGAATAGAACTGCATGGTTTTCTTTTCCTGAAAATAAATCTATAAATCTGTGTTGTAATTGGGTCTAAATTATAAAAACTCGGTCACTATCACTAAGTCATTGCCATCACCTTAGTTTGTGCTGGTTTGACCGTAGTACCCATAGCATTCATGTTATTTTGGGTCGTTTGATCAGTAAGGCGCGTTGCTGGCATACCGACGATCATCATTTTAGTGCTGCCTTTGACATGCCTAGCAGGACCTTTAATCATATTTGATACCATGCCGCCCATAGCACCCGCTTCATCGCCACTGGTCATCATTGTGGTGGTGCCCAAGTTATGTGCCGGCATAGCTAAAATCATCATCTTTGTTTGATTCGGTGTGGCCATCGTAGACATTGCCATATTCGGAAATGGCGTTGGTATGAACGGTGGCGCTGGAGCATTTGGCACTTTACACACATCAGGCATCGCCATACTCATTGCACCCGCTTGCGTATTTACAAACATATCAATTACCCCATGTGAATACGTTTAGCATCAATACGCATCTCACCAGATGCAGTAGAGATGGTGGTTTTTGCCTGTGTACTAAAAGTGTGTCTGACAGTCTGCAGTACGTTACCCGCAGTAAGCTTATCTAGCTCTTTAATCTGACGAATACATTGCTTGGCATTCTGTACAAATGTACCCACTTTCATGGTTGCTGTTTTGCCCTGGCATGATGCAGTCTCAAACTGTAACTGGGCATCTTCTGTGGTTTGCTTGTAAGATTTTGAGATACTCACTTCTTGCTCTGATAAGCGTTGTATCTGCTGCGCAGATTGACCAAGTTTATCTACAGCATGCTGATGTATATTATTTGCCTGAAGGGCAATGTCACCTTGCGCTGCTTGCAATGTTAAATTGCCTTCAACCGCTAATACACTTTGTTGCGCCTGTTTTTGTTCAAGCACCGCTAGCACCCAAACTTTACCTTCAAGGTGTTGGATTAATACTAGGTCGCCAAGCTCTGGCTTTAATAAACATGACGCTGCTTTAGTTGCTTTGTATAAACCATGTGCCGACTTTACTAACAGACCACTATTAGCAATCTGCACTATGTGGGCGCTTTCTTGGCCACTGGCCATCACAGGGTTAAAATGAGAAATATTTGCTGACATGACTATTTCGCCTTAAATTCTTCTGCTTGTTTGCGTTTAGGATCGGTTGGACGCACATCACCTTTGTTTGCCCCTTGCCAAATCACACCACCATCTAATAATTCGTGAAAGTTCGCATTGCTCAGTGTCGCGCCTGAAAAGTCGCTCGCGTATAAAGCGCCATGTGAAAAGTCTGCATAGGTAAAATCAGCCCCTTTAAACACACACGCATCAATTTTCACTTCGCTAAAAATCGCCTCAACTGCGGAAATATTTGCCGCCTTACAGCCTACCCAACGAGTTTGCTGAAACACGCCTTGGTCTAAAGTGCTATCGCTAAAATCAACCTTGACCATTTGGCTTTTCGAAAATAAAGCTTGTGTTAAATTTGCGCCCTTAAAGCAGGTCTGGTCTAAATTCGTCTCCATAAAACCCGAACCCGTTAAATCAAGACCCGTGAACTGACATAAACTCAGATCACAGCCACCAAACTGCAAGGTCTTGACCCTGGCTGTTTGAGAAAAATCGAGTCCTTTGGTTTTGCTCGAGGTGAACTGAACGATTTCAAGAGAGGTATTGTTAAAGCTTGCAGCGCGAAGCTCTGACTCCAAAATTACGACGCGCTTTAAATTAGCACCATCGAAATTCGCTTCCAATAAATCACTTTCAATAAAAGACACCGCTTCCATCTGCGCATGAGTAAATTGCCCCTTTGTTAGCTGACATTCGACCCAGTTGGATTCATCTAAATCGGCGTAACTACAATTAAGCGCAGGAAACTGGCCTTCAATGCAATTAAAGTGGCGCATAATAGCACGAGAAAAGTTTACCGACTGCCCTTTTGACGACACCCAGTCTGCATTTCGCAAATCACACTCACTGAAGTTGGTACCATTAAAACTACATGCTAAAAACTGGGTTTCTCGAAGGTCACTGCCTGTGAAGTCAACACCATCAAAATTAACATCAGAGAAAATACCACCGGTAAAATCAACCCCAGATAAATCAAGGCCACTGAAATCAACTTCGCTGATTAGTGCCTCGCCACCCTTTACCCTTGCTTGAATGTCTAGCTTACTCATGGACGATACTCCTCAAGTAAAGTCTGTGATAAATCAGCACCAGCAAAGTGTGTATCACCTAAGGTTGCTTCTAAGAATAAGGCATTAAATAAGTGACTCAGCCTAAAGTTTGCAGAGACCAAACGCGCACCAGTGAAGTTTGCTTCCATCAAGTCCGCACTGTGTAAATTAGCGTCTTGTAAATTCGCAAATGAGAAGTTAGCACCGCGTAGTACCGTTCTAGATAGGTCCGCATGACTAAAGTTACACTCAGCAAAGTAGCCCATTGTAATATCAGCGCCTTTGAAATTAGCACCACTGAGATTTGCACCAGCAAGGTTAACTGTTTCGCCCGTTACTTTAGAGAAATTGGCACCTGATAGGTCGCTATCGCCAAAAAATGCCACCACAGTCATGCTACAACCACTAAAATCAGCCTGCTCAAACTGTGCGTCAGTTAGTACTAAACTGCTTAATTGTGAATTTTGACATAACAGCGCAGGGGCTTTGGTTTCAATAAAAACGCAATCTTTCACACTGCTTTCAACAAAACCACACTGAGTGAGCTCACTTTCGATAAAGTTCAGGTCATGGACTTCTGAGCGAGTAAAAAGCACTTGCGACATGGCAATCTCTAGTGAGTCATTGTCATGGAGCAGACACCCAGTAAACTGAGTTTTGCTTATGTTGGCATTAGAAAGAATGGTTTGCTTAAACTCACACGCTTTAAAAGTACACGCGTTTATCTCACTTGCGCCTAGTGTTGCCTCATTAAACGTACAACGTTCAAAATGACATTCTGTAAATTTCGCACGCGCCAAAATCGCCTTATCGAAGTTAACGTCGGTGAAGGTACAATGACTAAACTCTGTTTGCTCAAAGTAGCTGAAAGACACATCGACTAGTAGCCACTGCTCATCACTAAAGCTCAGGCATGCCCAGTCACCATCGTGAAGAGACTCATCAGCTAAACGCTTAGCGTTAAACAGCTTCTGTACTTCAGTAACCGGTAAAAGATGTGGCGATAGCCCCTCAGCCATCGCATGCGCGCCCATCGCATAAGCCGACTTTAATTCAGGTACGCTTTCATCCAGTTCTATTTTTTGTTGCTGAATGGCCACCAGCCCTTCATTTAATTTGTCTAAAATATCTTCTGAGTCGAGTTTGTTTTGCAATTCAAAGATTTCAGCACGTAACTGCTGAGCTTGCTCACTCTCAGCAGGCAATTGTGCGAGTTGCGACTGCAAAACCCCAACCTGCCCTGTGATAAGCTGAGATAACTCAGTTAGTTGCTGTTCGGCTTCGGTAATTTGCTGCTTAATTTGCTGTTCTGCATCATCCAAACTATCGCCGGCCGGAGGTCTTATCAACTCAGATGGCTTATCTTCATCAGAAAGCATGGCTAAAACATCTTGCTCAGATGATTCTAACTTTGCTTTGGCAGCCAATAATTCTTGCTCTGCTTCTTGCGCTTTTTCAGGCGCTTCAGCTTTCAGCTTTGTCACTTCTTGCAATGCGTTATCTAACTGAGCTTTACCCTCAGTAAACTGCTGTTGTACATCAGGTAGAATAGCCGCCATTTGCGTCGCCATGTACGCCGCAATTTTTTCATCTAATTGGTCTAGTTTCTTTAAATCAACCGCAGCCAAATCTATTTCGCTTGGCTTGTCTTTGCGCATAGGGGTAATTGACGCGATAAAATCCATCAACTTTTGTAGCTCTGGGTCATCTACTTGCTTTGATGCCAAAGCGGCCTGCACGTCTTTCGCCATCAACGCCTGAAATGCGATGGTTTCTTTTAGCTTTAAAAGCTTCTCTTTTAGTGGTTTTTGCTCTGCTTTGAGTTTGTCGAGCAAGGCTTTATCTGCTGCACTAAGTTGTGCTCCTTGCGCTTCTAATGCTTTGATAGATTTGACGGTTGGCGCCATAGCAGCTTCAAGGTTTTCTACGACACCACTCTCTAATAGTTGTTTATGAGTTTCAACTGCTTGCTTAGCCACATCACTCATCACTTGCGCTTCCATGCTGTCCATAAAGCTGTCGATATTACCTGTCATAAAGTCTTGCAAGGCGTCAGGATCATCATCGTCACTGTCGCTCTCAAGTTCAACCGACTCAGGAATAATATCTCGGCAATACAACATAAATTTAAGCGCTAGCTCATCGTTTTCACGGTTACGCAGGGCGCGTTCATACCACGCTTTATCACGGCTATGGTCATCTGCGTCTTCAAAGGCCAATAGTAAATGTTTAACGTCAGTTGCAGAGCGGTCTGAAACGCCCATTGAACCATGAAATACCAAAGCGCCTAGCTCTTTATGAGGACAAAACCACAATGTATCTAACACCATAGGAATTTCGTCAATTTGTGAGTCTTCTATAGCAGCTTGTTCACCCTGAGTATTCAACACTCGTTTTGCAAACGCACGACAACGCCAAGTAGGTAATTCACCTGAAAGCATGACGAAATTAGGGTGCATGTTTTGAAAGTGATAACGCTCTTGCCCAGTTAAAGGCGCATCAAACCACTGATCTTTTGGGGCATCATTAAAATACAGCCAATTAATGTCTTTAGGTAACGCATATGGATCGTCGTCTGCATTAACTGGGCCTAATAATTTGGCTCTCGGCATATCTTGCACACTGGTTTGTGAGAAAAATGCAGGTTTACCCTCGGCACTTTTACTGGTAACCAATGACAACGGATATTCGATATTCGGTAACCAATGTACTCCCTCTTCATCAGCGTGATAGCCTTTGCCTTGCGAGTTTAAAGAGTAACCCTCACCGCCAAACGCATAATTTGATAATAGCGGTAAAGACACAAATTTACTCGGTTTGCTTGGTAAACCGCCAAGTTGCCAAAAGCGCTCGCCACTGACGAGTAGTTTTTTTGATAGTTGACCTACCTGTGCTTGCACATAACCAGCTTCAACAGGTTCTGCGTTAGGCGCAAAGAAACAGCCATTAATTAGGTATTCTGGCTTGTCTTTAGGTAACCCTGAATCGAACTGGCCTAATTCAAGTACTTCGCCAAGGGCCTCGTAAAAGTCTTGTTCCATTTTTACACTGCCATCAAGCAATGAAAACGGAATGATGCCTGTCACTGAGAAGATATTCTTCTCAGCGAAACGTATGGTTTTATGTGAGGCGACTAAGGGCGTGCTTTTAGAAATCTGCATTCTAAATAACCGTTATAATACTAGCTTTCTTAATTTCAACTTTGGTGTCTTTAATAGAAGCTTTAGCTTTTTCAATTCTACTTTTTAGCTTTTTAATTTCTGCATTAGTTTTCGAAATATCAGTATTTGAGTTTTTTAGATCGGCATTGAGCTTACTTATATGCTGACCAATCTTTTTGATTCTATTAGCCTTTTTCTGAACATCAAGTTTCTTCAACTGTATTTCTAACGCAGTATTGAGCGATAATTCCTTACCAGCTTCAAAAGTAATTTTTCCACCTACAAACATTTCATTTGCTAAGCCAACCATAATAGAACTTGCAGCTCCTACAACAGTCTCGTGAGAAGCTGCTAAATTCGAAGACACTGTTCCCCCCATGAACATTTCATTTACGCCACCGTGATAAATTGATTTGGTATTACCGGTTACCTTTTCTTTTGTATCACCATCAACTTCACAAAAACTATAACCAGTTATATATTCATAGGTATCACCATGGACATGAGCCTCGGTATCACCAACAACCACCTCAATGGTGTTTCCTTTGGTGTAGCCATATGCATCTAAGACTGTTTTTTCTATATCAGCCACGTCCATATTTAAAGAAACTTTTTTCCCTTTAATTGATTTTACATCGGGACCGTCTTTCACTATGTCATGAGGCCAACTTTTGCTATTTATTTCGGTATCTTCAGGAAGGTTTTCAGCATATCCACCACCAAAAGCATAATCACAGGTATCGCCCCATTCGTAGTTATTTCCGCTTTGATAGGTAAATGTATCTGCCCATGTTTTTTCGACTAAAGCATTCTCAGCAATCTTCTGCGTGTTCTTTTTTACTGCACGTTCATATTTAGTTCGAAGCGTTTCTAATTGTGAATACTCAGATGGCTTTTCAGGTACAGAAGCTTTTTTCAAGTTTGTAAAGTTTTTATCATAGCTCTCAGAAAAACCTTCATCTGTTGTAGGCTCTAAATTCAATTCTGAAATCCAGCCTTTTCTGCTGTCTGATAAATCACTTTCTTTTTCTATTGACTGTTTTCTATTTATAAACTCTGGGTAAATATCATTCTTATAAACTTCTAAATTTTCTTTTTTTATTTCATCATCTTGATTATTTTTATTTGCTTCTGGGGTCTTAATTCTGGAATGAAAGTCTGCAATGGTGAAAATGAACTTCTCGTGCAAATCTAGCGACTCTTCATAATCTGAAATCTTTTGATTCGACTCTAAAGATTCTATTTCAGTTTGTAACTTTTCAATATCACTGTCATTCGTTGTTGCACCAAATAAGTTAGGTACACCAAGCCTGTTTTCTTTATCAGGCCAGTATTCTTCACCATCACAACCACCTTCATCCGCATGCACTTCGGTGTAACCATTGCCAAACTCAAATACATTACCGCCGCCATAATAGTATTCTTGACCATCAGTCCAAGTGTATTTATCACCGACACGACGCTCTATTAAGTATTTACCTGACAACTCTGTTTCTCGCGTCATGGTGCCAGCTTCTTTAACTCGGTTTGTCTTGCCTTCAGTTAAAAGTTGAATTTTGTCTAATTCTGACAAATCTTCAAAACCATCATCATGTTTGCCACAACCTGTTTCATCTTTTATTGCAAATTGAAACAGTCCCTGCTCGATGATTAGATCTTTCGTATCTGCAACGTCTTTCTTACCCGTTTCTGTATGCGCTAACTGGTCGTAATTACTTGTTCGGTTTTCTTCATCATCAGATTTAACAACGACAGTTATCTGTTGCCCCCCCATCACTTCTTTGCGTTCCATGCCTTTAGTTAAAGTTACTACACCATCTCCGGCATGATTAGGCGCACCTAAATGCATGTAACTTTCAGAGTCACCCGTTTCAAACTTAATGCGGTTTTTACCATCTTTATCTTCAAGCTCAATCTTATTACCCGCACCGGTTTTGATCAGGCTGTTAGTTTGGTTTTCTTCGTTTACCACGCTAGGCTGTGAAGCATTAGGGATCGAGCCTGAGATCACTGGGCGATCTGGATCGCCGCCAATGAAGCTTAATAATACTTCTGCGCCCTTGCGCAGCGGGAAGTGCATACCTTGATTTTCGCCAGAGAAAGGTTGGCTCATACGAATGTAATGTGAGGCTTTTTTACCTTCGCGATCAACGCGATCGAAAGGTAAGGTAATGCGATAACGCCCTTCTTTATCAACTTCGGCATAATGACCATCACCAGAGGCGTCAACAAAGGCGTTTAAGTTGCCATGAATTTCAGGGCGCGCCGTCAGTAACTCGGCTCTGAACTGAGTATCGCTGCTAATGGCAATAAACTGATTTTCGTATGCCTGTTGCTTTGTCGCTTCTTGCACAATCTCAGGGTTAATACCTTGGTGCTCGATGCTGACAACTTGATATTCAATATTACACTTAGCTCTGAAATGACCTTCTAGGCTAGCTAAAAAGCCCGGCACGAGTCGACAAATAGTGCTTTCGCCACTGTAAGTATGGTGCTTTGCAATTAATCGCTCGGCACTGACTTTTGCCAAATGTAGGCCTTCATCTGAGTTTTCGATGTTTAAGCCCCAGACGTACACTTCGCCTTTACCACGTGGTTCAACCACGTATTCGCCTTTGATATCAAGCGACGGCGTATTGTCGTTGTAGTCACGTAATAATACCTTGTTAGGTAGACGCTGGCGCTGAGCAATAAAGTTAGACACCGTATTCGCCGCTTGGTTAATTTCTAACGAACTGGCTGGTAGGTATTTAATGGTGCTGTTTTCAATACCGCTGTGATGGTTTAAGTCATCACAGAAAATGATTTTTTCACCATTTTCTGTGGCTTCAAAGAAGTAATAAATACCATCGCGTTCCATCATACGCGACATGAAATCTAAATGACTTTCAGCATATTGCAGCTTAAACGGCCACTTGCGGTATTTTTTTGTATTGCCTTCATCAACACGAGAAAAATCGTAATCGATATCGCTCAAACCACCTTCTGTTAAGACCGCTTTGATCATTTCTGGTGTGGTCATGTCTAAATAGACTTCATTGGTTTTATACAATGACAGCTGCCATAGACGTGGTACTAGCACGGCTTGATATAGAACTTGGTTATTAACCTGTTTAATGGCGTCAAATTCACTCAAGATACCCTGTACAACACGCTTGTCGTCACCCATTGCAAAGCTGAACGTGGCATCTTTATCGAGCATATCGTCCTGATCAAGATCTGCGTTGCTACATAATAGCTCTATGGTGAATTCAAATAACTGTGAAATGCCTTCACGGCCTTCAAAGCGCACTACCTGCACATGATCGGCTGCGGTCAGTGCTTCGTGAGTAAATTGATATGAAACTTGTGTCGCCATTAATTCTTTATCCTATTAGTCTGCTGCTCAGTTTACTTTTAAGCGGTTTATGAACACCGCGTCTGAGTCTTGCGATTTCGCTAAGCTCGCTTGGTTAAAACACCAAGTATCAAAGCCCAGCTGTCCCCATTTTTGTTGGCCAAGCTGAATTTGCTGCGCCTCGGTTTTTGGCACAGAAATCTGTAATTCAACTTCCAGTGGGGTGTTGAGATAAAACCGAATAAATTTAACTAAGGTTTGCCATTGCGTTGGTTCATTCACCAAGGCATCAAAACGGGCTTGACTGATGGGGCCCATTTTTATGGCGAGCTTGCTGTGTCTGTCTTTAAGCTGATCGCCTAACATCAGGTCGTTGCCCAATTCATGACACTGCTTACCGAGTGCGTTTTTAAACTGTGCGGGTACTAGAAACTTGCGCTCAGCACATTGCTCAATAGTGAAAGGAATATCACTGAGTAATTCATTGAGAATTTGCTCTAATCCCAAAATGCCGCGACGAGGCTGATTAAACAACGGGGCAAATTTTAGCAACTGTGCAATGTCAGGCAGCACGTCATCACGACCCAAGGAGCCTGAAAATGCATGCAATAACTGGCTGTAGTCTTGATTTTGTTTTTCAACCACTTGGGTTAATACGTCATACTTTCTGAGTGCATCTAGATACAAGCGATATAAACGCTTATGGATCAGATCTAAAAACTGCTTAGGTGCACGTAAGTCATCTTGTTCATAACTTTGCAGCTTGATGGTATCTTGCTTTGGCAGTGGTGAATTGGCACCGTATAAACCAAATAGATTGACTTCAACACAATAACCACCTTGCTCTTTTTCAGTCACAGACAACACACTTTGTTGCTGCACTTTTAAGCTTAAGCTCGGCACGATATCGAGCGCCAGTTCAGGATCTAAGCCGGCAATAAGCAACGCCTGCTCAAGCACTGAAATAGCACGTTCAAAACTAAATGCAGCAGGATTATTCAGCAGTTGCTGTAACTGCTGATTGTCATCTTGAACTCGAGTTAGGTACTGTGGCTGCGACATTAGATAAACGCCTTATCACCAAGGTTTACCGCCCAGTCGGTGGCTGATCCGGTTGTCTCATCAATGATCTGAAGCTGAGAAAACACATTTACTGGCGCCATACTCGCCATAAACGCATCAAGTACCGCACCAAATACATACATATCACCAAAGCTTGCAAACCCTTCAGGTTTGATGGTCAGCGATACTTGTTGACCGTGTATGAAGTGGCCTTTGTATAAGGTTTCTTGCTGATTAACACTCAGTTTGCTAATGGCTTTTAGTTTTTTCTCATTGGCAATTTTGCCCGCTAAATCTTGATGATCCGGTGCAATGTATTGGCTAAGTAAAGCTTTCAGTTGCTCTGCATCAGTAAGTGACAAGTAGTTTAACGATAGATTGCTAATCAGCTGCCACAAACGCTTTGACTCGAGCGGTAGACGCCTTGCCTGAGTGGGTGCCACAATGTTTTTAAACGTCGCCAGTTCTGGAGAGTTTTCAGTCGCCACAGAAATTTCACCAATCAACAACTTATTGGCGTATTGGCCGTTACTACAAGTCAATTGCGCAGATAGCATTTCTTTATCTTGCAATGGGTTGTGCTGAGACTGCACCAACTTAACTGCGATATCAGGGTTATCTTGTGTCCCTTGATAGACCAGCTCGTAATAGTCTCCCTCAACACCTCGCTCACTAAAGCCAGCAAATAACGCATAATCGCGTGCTTGCTCTGCACCACGGGCAATACTGCGCAGGCTATTGATCTGGTAAATTTCAGTACTGTCGTTGGTTTGCGGACCATTAGGAAGAAGCTTGTACTGGTTCTCATCATTGCTGATCATCACAGTTTTTGAGTCCTGCTCAAACAGGTTCACCGCTGGCGTCGCAAATAACTGCAGTGACTTATTAGTCAATAAGCCTAAGCGGTGTGAGGTTTTCTCAAGTTGGAACTCAATACTAAACTGACTACCCGCACCGCGGCTTTGCCAATGCGATAAGTCTAAGTCTAAGAATAAGTAGTGCGCAGGTGATAAAAAGTATTGCTGCAGTAAGTCATAGCTTGGCATCATACCCAACTTTTGCGGATATATACTTTGCCTTGGGTTGACCAAAGGTTGAGACAGCGCTTTGGTAGGCAAATTCACGCTACCATTGGCCGTGATGGTAATGGCCTGTAAATGCTGCGACAGTAAAAAGAACAGATCGGCCGCTTCACTGTACTCGTCAGCTAAGAAAAAGCGCAGTTTAGAGAAAGCCACCGCGTCTAACGTCATGCCGCTCAGCATTTTAAAATCAACGCGTACTTTTGCACCTTGCTCGGACGTTGCATCGATTTTAACGATGTTACTAATGCTCAATGGCAACAATTCAACATCTTGCGTGGTTTTAAAGCGACAGCTAATGCCATTTTTTGCTTTCGAGTCGATATAAGTGCCTTTCGCAGTTGTTTGCGCATCTAATAAGCTGGCTTTTGGCTCAAATGCGATCACGGTGCTGCTCGGCAATGGACGTAAATATTGCGGGCAAATATGTTGCGCCAACGATGTTAATAAGCGCGGAAATTGGCTGTCCAGTTCATCGCGAATACCAGCGGTTAGATACGCTACACCTTCTAATATACGCTGCACATCAGGATGTGCTTGCGGGTTGTTTAACGCATCTTGTAACCCTGCACTGGCAGCACCTGGCTGAGTTGCAAAGGTTTTTAACTTATTTAATTCTTGTCTAAAAGTCAGGGTATTCACACTTCACCTTAACGTTTGTCTGTCAGCTCAAAACTGCCATCAGATAAAATTTTCCCAAATAGCGTTAACGCTTCAGGCTGACCTTGAGTTTGCAAATCAGCGTGAATAACCACCTGGGTTGCTAAGTTCTCAGGGCCGTTCAATAACACTTCAATTTTTGGCTCAAGTAGCCTAGGTTCATAATGATGCAGTGCCGTTAATAAGCTTTTAGCAATGTCTTCACCGGTACTAGCTTGTTCATTAGCGACCACCATAGACAGATCATCAACGCCATAATTTAGATCGGCCTTAACGCTGCCTTTTCTGGTATTGAATAGCGAGGTTAGATTGCTCTTTACAGCATCAAGCAAACGATGCGTGCCGTTAAGCACACGGAGTTCGTCATCGTTTCTGTCTAAATCAGCAAGCTGTTCAAACACCGCAAGTCCAATCATGGTTATGCTTGACTCCCTACTGCTTGTACTTCGTATTCAACTTCTCGGTCGGCGCCTGTGCTCCAGATGATTTTTTCGTAGCTGAAAAATACATCTTCCATTAAACGGTATTTATCTTGCTCCGTTTCGTATAAATGCGGCGTCCAAGCTTGGATTTTACTTACTAGTGCATTTTCTAATTTGATCTCATAAAACAGTTCAGCTTCACCTAATTTATTAGGTTGATACCAACTGATGATCACCTCAGTTAATACCTCGCGATTCCACATCGCTTGCTGTAATTTAGGAGACGATTTATCAATCAACTTATTGATGCGCAGCGCGTTATGAACTGGCTTACCTGCACTCAAACCTATGTCTGTTTTTGGTACTTCAATAAGGTGTTCAAAGCTCAATACTTCAATTTGCCCTTCATGCAAAAGGTGAGTTGAACTACCAATGATCTCGCCTTGCTCGCTGGCATTAATTTGAATGTAACCGTGAATTGCCATGTATGTTCTCCTTAAATACCAACTTGGATACCAAGCACAAAGTCTTGGCCCATAAATTTCATATGCGGGGTGATCGCTAAACGTATGTCGACCAGCTCTTGATCGTCATTTTGCGTGACCGTTAGTTCGGCACTTTTAAGTGGCTTACGTGCCTTAATTGAAGCCGAAGGGTTTTCAACTTCAGACACGTATTGTTTGATCCAGCGTAAGAGTGTTTGCTCAATTTCGCTGGCGCTTTGCATGCCGCCGAGTAATTCTCGCTGTACCATTTTTAAGTAATGCGCGATTTTACTGGTGATGAATACATAAGGCAGTTGCGATTGCGCTTGTGCATTTAAGTAGCTTGCATCTGGACGACGTAACTGTGCTGAATAAGCTGCCCAACGCACACTGTTTGCAGTGGCGAAGTTTAAGTGATTATCAGCCACATTATTGGCCAAAGGCATAAACCCTAGCTTGGCCAATAAGCTCACTTGCTGTTCGCTGAATAGCACATCTAAACCAATATCAGGCAAACCAAACTGGCTTGGCGCCAATAACGCCGGCACTTGACCGCCTTGGGCACCTGCAACCTGAGAACAGACACCGAACTGCTGATAACTTTGCAGTAAACACTTGGCAAAAGCGAAGCTAGCGTTACCCAGCAGCAAGCCTGTTTGCTGTTCATTGTCTTGCGTCATACCTTCGACATACGCCATCGACATTAAATCACCTGCATTAAATGCATAGCGTGCTCTAAGCGCTGTACTTGGCAGCGTTAAGGCCACAAAGTTTGCTTCTGGTTGCTCAGTGAATTTGCGCCATTTAATGTATTTTGCTCCAAGAAATAACTCTTCTAGCTCATAGCCTTGCGGTAACTGGGCAAAGTCCTGCACTTGCATCATGGCTTCGTCGACCGCAGCGATAAAGGGCGCATGAGCCGCAGCAGAGACTTCTGCAATACGCGACAATAAACGTAGGTCTTGCGCACCGGCATTAAAGCGGTAATTCGCAATGAGTGCGCTGTAAGGCTGACCACCATACTGAGCAAATTCGCGGGCATAAACTAAGTCAAATAACGCACTTTCTGTTAGGTTAATATTGGCTTCGAAGTCATCAAACAACACTTCTTTGTCTAGATTAACTAGCTCAATAATGGCGTTCTCGACTTGCTCTGCTTGCATCACTAAGTCATAGGTACTACGCCATAATGACTCCAGCTCGCGAAATTGTTCGTCATGTAATACAGTGTCTAACATTTCACTTAAATGAGTATGTAAGTCACCGATTAAGAACAACAACTCGCTGCTTGATAGGCGTGATTGTGTTACCCCAACCGAGGCAAGCACTTGCTGTTGCGCAACTGATAACGCTGCGCAATCAAACTCACTAGACTGGTGCACTTCTAAGCGTTGGATCAACTGCTGTACCATCGCCAAGTAAGGCACATTTTGTAGCAATACTTGTGGTTGAAAGTCAGCCATAGAGTTCAATTGCACAACCAAGGCATTGGCACTGAATGCTTCTGCATTCATATAAACCGACTCTATGAACAATTCAATATTGAAACTGCGCATCACAGTTGCAAAATTGTTCTTGTTAATACGCTGAGCCTGTAAAGCGCCTTCAATATCTCGGGCATAGCCCGAGAAATTACCGATAACCAATAACTTGCATGGCAGAGTTCGGGCTTCGTCACGCTCCAGACTTTGGTAAGTGAAATCCAGTCTAGTCATACTTAGTCAGCCTGTGCCAATTCTAGGGTATTACTTACCCAACACTGTGCGATCTCACTTGGAATATCTAACTTCTTATTCTCTAGCGAATCTAACAGTGACTGGTGACCATCAAAGCTGTACTTCACTTCCATGAAGCTCACACCTGATTGACGTAACTGTTCAGCTTGTTTCGGGAAGTCAGCTGCGGTGAAGCGCTTAGTGCCTGTCTTAAAGTCATTTAAGAATTCAGGGAAGCCCAGTGCACCTTCGTAACGTTTTTCTAAATTGATACGACCTACTTCTAGCTTAAGTACCACGTCAGCACAGTTTTCATTCCACTCAAACAAGCTGTTCGATGGGAAGTTCATGTTCACCAATTCTGTGTTGCCTTCAGCACACTGCATAGTCAGTGCTGTTTTACTTACATGGTATTTCGCATCTAAGTTAACGCTGGTTGGCTTAGTCGCCACAGACACTTTATAAACATCTTGTTTTGCTTGCTTGGCATCTTTAGCACGTGACGCAAAGGTTAAGAAATCGCCGCTTACTGGGTAGCGAATATCACCCAGTGATTTAGCCACATAACCTGCACCTAAACGCTCACCAACAAATGGCGCTGTGTTGGTATCCATAAAGCCCCAAAGTTTACCTTCAGAACCAAACGCTAAACCACTTAGCTTGTACTCAGGCACACCTTCTAGCTGAGCTAGGAAGTCACGTGACCAAATATCTTGCAGCTCACACGCAGACTCTTCGACCATGTAGTCTTGCATCAACATAAGTGCGCCAGTATATAACTGCCAGAATGCACGATTGTCTTTGTTTTCTTTACCAACAATTGCTTGTAGTTTCTTGATTGAGGTATACCCAGCAGCCAAGGTACTTTCACCCGCACCTGGGTTATCTGGGCTAGCAAATACACCTGATACTGCAGCATGTGACACTGAGCGCATTTCAGCACTGTAAACGAAGTTTTCCATCGCCATGCGGTAGTCACCTAATAGCTTACCTGCCGCTTCAAGCTGCATTGCACGCTCGTCAACGTTTGGACCGCCCTTGCCTTTCGCTTTATTAAGTTTCTTCTGCGTCTTCATGCCTGACTTACCCGCACCCGCTAGCGCTTTACCAACAGGACCGGCTTTGGCTGCTAGCTGCATACCCATCTTTGCGAGTACTTTACCTTGCTTACCGTTATCGGTTTTTTCTTCTGGACCAAAGGCACGCATTTCTTGGTAGTAACCCACCATATTGACCCAGTCAGGTACATTTTCAGCATCATAGAATGGCTTTAATTGCTCATCCAAGGTGTTCAATGCGTTGAAGTAAATGTTACGACCTGTCGAAAGGTTATTTAATACTGTTAACCATTCTTCACGACCGCGCAGCTTAGTTGAACCCGCCATAAAGTTTTGGCTGAATTGCTCCCAGCTTTGTAGGTATTGACGCTGATATTGACGTCTAAATTCAGGCTCAATGTCATTCAAAATAGCGTCATAGCGTTTGGTTGCACGGATCTGCTCAATAAAGCCATCAATTTGTGCTTTACCAGCTAGGGTGAATGCACCTTTAACAACGACATCACCTGTCATTGCACCTGTGCCCGCTTGCCAGAAATCTGAAATACGCGTTTCGCTGTCTTTCGCTACCGCGTTTGCCCAAGGGATCAGCCACTTCGCGAAATCACGGCTGTTGATCAGAATGTCGTTTAGTTGCTTGTTCATTAGACCAAGCTCTTGCTCCAGTAGACCTTTATCTTTGGTCCACATCAGCGATTGCACATACAGCGTGTTTAGACGATCAATCGAGCTTTCATCTTTAATATCAAAGAAGTCAGCATCTGAGGCGTTATACGGCATTGGCATTGCCGAAATGCTGTCAAATGACTCACCTGCCATATACGCATCAAGGATGTTAATTCGACGCACCAAAGTACTAATGAAGGCAACAATTTTCTCTTCCGAGATATCTGCATCTCTATCGAATGCGGTGGCTAGCTCTTTGCTAAATGCTCTGTCGGCTTCATCTACTAAACGCATCTGTACACGCTCAGAGAAAATACCTTCTAGCTTAGTGATAAACTCAGGCTTACCGGCATTAGCCAACCAAGGTGTCCAGCTATAGCCATTTAACATCTGTACCATAGTGCGATATTCGTACATGGTTTCGATGTTTTGTGAGAAGTCAGTGCTTTTCTCAAAGTTACCCGCATACAGTGTGAGCGCTTCATCTAAAATGCTCGCTTTGTTTTGATACGCACCATATAAGCTAACTAACACCACAGCGGCAGCAATATTCCAAACAGCAGCTTTACCAAACTGTTTGCCCTGCTCTGCGCGCTCTGAACGCGTTAATGATTCTAATAAATGACGCTCTGACGGTAAGATTTCAGTCAGTAACTGACGGGCAAATACCGTTTGCTCATCTTGTTGTGCTACAAAGTATAAGCCTCTAAAGAATGGTGTCTTTTGATATGGGTTGCTTTGGAATACGCTATCAGTGAATAAGCGCAGCGGGCGCTCTAAGCTTTCAAACTGGTTAGCAAGCAACAATAGATCTGGGTCGGCTTTGGTATTGGCAAGGGCATTTAAAGTTAATTGCTTCAAACGCTCTGACATCTCAGCCATAGTGCGTTTAATAAATGGCTCTACCGCTTCTCTGTCTTGGTTCGATTGACCCATTGCTTGCTCAAGCTGCTCATCTTCTAATGAGTTAACAAGTTCAGAGAAACCTGATAAGGCATCTGAGCCCGTTACCACAACGTAGACAGGCACTTCAATGTGCATTACTTGCATCAGCTGTTCAATGTTCTTACGTACATTTGTGCCGTACTCAATCAGCGCTTGGTTGTTGTCAGCCAATAACTCAGACATAGACACCGATACCACAAGGCCATTGATAGGCTCGCGCTCACGGTACTTTTTCAACATGCCAAGTAGTTTGATCCACTCGTTATTTTGACTGCCTGATCCACTGATATAACTGGCTGGGGTATCAATTAAAATACCTTGGTTATATAAATGCCAGTTAATTGCCTGCGCGGTCTTGCTAAGGCCTTTGTCTTCAATCGTTGGGCGCGGAAGTGCTGCTTGCTTGATCACACCATGCGGTTGGCTATCTTCATTGCCCAGCACTAAGTACCAAGGCAATACATATTCAGGTTCACCGTGATTTTTTAAGTAACTACCACGTAGTAGCTTAACCATGCCTTTAAAGTTTTGTTCAAGCTCGCTCTTTGGCTCGCGCTTTGGCAATGCAAAACGTTTCTTTTCAGGCTCTTCAACCTCGATTAAGGCTTCTACTTTCTTTTTAGCTTGGTAATGAATAATCGCCTTGCGAATACCCAAAAACAGTAACCACGCTACAAATAAGCCGGCACTGATCTTGGCACCTAACTGCCAATCATTGCCTGTAAAAATAGCCCCAGCCACGGCCACTGCCGTAATCAAGGTCCATACAAATAATATCAATAAAAATTTAAGAAACTTCTTCACTATCGTCACTTACTTTTGTGCTGAGATTAAACCGAAATAACCAAGATATTTGCTAAGTCCAGCAGGGCTTTCTTGAAATAGAAAAATGCACCAATTGCTGCCAGCACAGGTCCACCATAGAGTAACGGTGACCAGTTTTTCTTTACTTTAATCGGAGTTGATTCAGCTACTTTACCGACTGCAGCAGGGAATAACTGTGACGCTTCTTCTGCAAGTATTTGGTGGTTCTCAGTTTGAATGGCATTGAGCTTGGCACTGCCTTCGCTGCCGAAAAATTTACCTTGGAAGCCCAACATCAAGCTGTAGTAGTACACTTCACGGATGTCGCGCTCAGCAGGGTTAAATGGGTTTAAACCACTTAAATGGTCATAAAACTCAACACCCGCATTGGCTGTATCAAAGTAATGACGTTGCAATAAGTTACGAGCCCATTGCGTCTTACCCGCCCAATCAACGGCCACTAAGGTTTCATCAATATAAGCAACCGCAGCAAATAAGCCTTGGCGATACTGCTGTTGTGAATAGCCGCCTTCTAGCGCTTTTTGATATTGGCTATCTAAAAAGCTGCTCATTAGCTGACGTACCTGATGGTAATCTTGACCTTGTGGTGAAGCTTTAACTTGTTGAGTAAACGCTAAGGCTTCGATAAAACAATCAATTAATCTCATCGTTACCCTCTCACTACAACCATTTCTACGCTCAAGTCTTCTGGTGCGTCATCCCAGATCAATGCAGCCATACCTTGCTGTTCGATCTCACGCCACTTTTCGCTATCGCGATTCACTGTGAAATATGTCACTTTCGCACGTTGCTCTAGACCACTTGGTTGCTCTGTTTGCAACTGAGTCTCAAGACCTGGTAGTGCACGGGCAGCGTAAATATCCACCATGTTTTCAGCAGCAAGCTTAGAGAAGGTATTAAATGAATTAATAAAATCAGCTGTTGGCGTGCTCGTCTCAAGTACAAAGTACAAGCTGTGTTGACGCGCAAAGAACTCTTTCGATAACTGACATGTGAAGCGACCTTGCTCGTCTTTTTCAAAACGTGCTAATAACTCAGGGCTTACCGTTAATTCATCTAATAGTTGTACAATAATTTTCTTCGCAGCTAAGAAGCTCTGCGCAGCATTGCGGTGCTGATAAGCCGGTAAGCCTTCAGCGCCTGAAGCCTGTGGTTCACCTAGGATTGAATATCTATGTGAGTAAGTGCTTAGTTCACCCACTAACCCTCTTAATATGGCGTACGCATCCGACGGCTTAATAAATGGGTTTTCACAAACATGGTGAATACTTGGGATGTAACGTGCTAATACACGCAATGCACTGCGGTATCGCTCTGCAACAGGGTTAAACTCTGCGGCACGTGACGTTGATGTGCTTTTATAGTTTTCAAGCTGTTTTGAGCGGCCCATTAATTCGTCGCGTGTCGACTTTAACAAGTCGTGTAATTGCTTAGCGGCACCAACATATAAACTTGGCGCTGAGAATGACGTGCTTAGAGTCACTTCTTCACCTGCTAGCTCTAGTTGCGCAACTTGAACAAGTTGATAGTCTGCAGCATCTTCTACTTCATCATTGAAGAACACATTCAGTGCATGCTTCATGGTTTTAAGCTGAGTTGTGCCTTCACCCTGGTGGAGATCTAGTAACTCTTGTCCTGCATCAGCGCATACATAACGGCTATTCATATCGCCGGCAGCATCATAGCTAGGTACTAGCGTGGTATTTTTTACCTGCTTTGATAGGTTTTTTAAGCCCACAAAGATTTTTAAAGGCAGTGATTTATCTGGCCAATTCGACTCAAAACTACGTGGTTTAACTAACGCATTGCTGTGCATGTCAACGGCCGTGCCATCTTCAAACACAAGGTTTAAATAATTTAATTGAAAAATTTGACTGTTCAGCGCATGTTCGTCAATGGCCATATTTGCCACCCCCCAAACATTGCCTGACGCTAATTTGAACGCGTTTGCGCTAGCTGACTGTGCATTTAAAGATTGGTACTGCAGATGCTGAGGTTGCAGAAATAAGCCTTGATGCCAGAAAATGGGTTGCTCGAAACTCACGGGGATCCTTTACTACTTCTTCTATTTGGACTAATTACTCTGCAAGCATTTGCAGTTGGGCTATTTTGGTAACACCTAGGTCGACCCAAGCTCGGATCCTTGCGCCATCTGGTGCTTCTGGATCTTGGAATGGCATAAAGTCTGACGCGGTTAAATTCAGATCATCGACACGGTTTGCAACGGCTGGCACTTCAAAAACTCGCACTGACTCAGCCACATCTAAATTAAAATACCCGGTAACAATCGCCACAAAACGGGTTTCTTTTAAACGGTCGATTTTTAAGATTTCGCTTTCGTTTGGTTCAACAATCAGCTCATGATGGCTTAAGATTGAACTATCAATATCTTGCTCTGTTAACAGTTCACGAAGCCCTGATTGACTGCGGCGAATGTCATTAAATACTTTGACATCTGATAACTGAAAAACACGTAAATAAAGCGTGTGAGGTTTACCATCTTGAAGATTCAATTGCTCAGGCGAGGTAAAGCGAAAAACCAAGGCTTGCGCATCGAAATCCCAAACTGTGTCTTGTTTTTTTATTTCTTCTGACCCACGGTAAAACCAAGCATTTCTTCCATCCTCCCAAATCCAGTCATTTGCTTGGTGTTGCTTATCATCAATATGAATAGGAGGCTGCTCGGTGATATTAGCCTGCCAAGTTGGCAGTTGACTTGCACATCCCGATAGCAAAGCAGCTGAAAGTAAAGCGATTGCAGAAAGCTTGCTCATTGTGTTTTTAACCATCAAATAATTCTTTAAATAAGGTGCAGCGCAACACTGCACCTACCTTAAGACTAAAATTAGTCTTCGAATGCTACTAGGTCAGCATTCTCACCGTTTGATGCAGTATCAACAGTTTCAGTACCACATACATCGTGCTTCCACGCTACTGCGTTGAAGCTGAAACGTAATGTTTCAGTTGCCATGATGTGGTCGTTTGCTGGATCCATTGCATTTGGAGAGTTAGTAACGATTTGCGTTAATTTCGCTTCTGCTACTTTAACCTGGTAGTAACGAACTGGCTCACCACCACTTGTTTCATCTGGAGAACGGTAGAACTCAACATGAATGTTTAGATCAGTTGGTTGAGAAAGTAATTGATTTAGAAGCGGGCTGCTCTTATCGATTAGTTTCGTGATTTCGATGTACTCGTGACGACGAACACCAGTCACTTGACCATTACGCTGATCGATTGGTAATACGCTGCTCTTTTGGAAAGCTTGTGCAAAGATTTTGTCTGCGTGATCTTCTTTGTAGTAAGAGCCAATGCTTTCTTTCGAAGATGCGCCTTCAGTTAGGTTATTACCTTCTGCGTCTTCAATTGTTACAAAAATTTCATTAGGCATAATGTCTATCCTTCTGATTTATAATAATTGATTAGCGCTGATGCGCTAATCAAGCTCGTTTCTTCTATACAGGCTTATGCTTTATCTAAGATACCGCTCAAGCTTAGCGTGAAGTTAGCACCCATAAACTTGAAGTGAGGCGTTACGCTTAGTGATACTGAGTACCAACCTAACTCGCCTTCAGTTTCTGACACAGTGATGCTCGCCTTACGTAAAGGACGAGAACTACGCGTTGCCGGGCTTGGATTCTCTTGGTCAGCTACATAGCGACGTAGCCATTTGTTTAATTCAGTTTCTAAATCTGAACGAGACTTCCAGCTACCTAAGTTTTCACGCTGAAGTACTTTGATGTAGTGTGCTAAACGGCTCACAATGAATAAGTAAGGCAGCTGTGTACCTAGCTTGTAGTTCATTTCAGCCATTTTAGACTCTTCGTCATTACCAAACTTCACCGCTTTCTGGATTGAGTTTGACGAGAAGAATACGGCGTGATCACCATTCTTACGAAGCGTCAGTGGAATGAAGCCAAGTTCAGCTAATTCATATTCTTTACGGTCAGAGATCTGTACTTCTACTGGACCAAATACTTCTTCACGGCCTTCTTGCTCTACGATATTGATAGGTAAATCTTCTACCGCACCACCAGACTGTGGACCGATGATATTCGGACACCAGCGGAATTCAGCAAAGCTATCAACTAAACGACTTGCATAAGCAAAAGACGCATTACCCCATAGGTAGTCTTGCTTTTGTGAAACGGTTTCTTCGTAGTTGAACGCACGTACAAGTAGGTCTTCACCGTATGTAGGACGTAGCATGAAGTTAGGCAGTGTTAAACCTACATTGCGTGAATCGTCATGTTCACGTAATTCGTGCCACTTACGGTACTGTGCACCTTCAAATACAGATTCAAGCTCTTTCAGGTTTGGTAATTCAGCGAAGTTATCTACACCGAAGAACTCATGATTTGCGTTACCAATGAATGGCGCATGTGTCATTGCTGATAATGAACCTAGTTGCTTAAGTAAGCGCACATCGCTTGCTTGATGTGTAAATTGGTAATCACCAATAATTACACCGTATGGTTCACCACCAAACTGGCCATATTCTTCTGTGTATACACGACGGTATAAACCGCTTTGTGTAAGATCTGGTGCGTCATCAAAGTCTTCTTGAAGGTCTTCTTTCGTCACATTTAAGATTTCGATCTTAATGTTTTGAGAGAAATCAGTACGCTCAGTTAAGAACTTCAAACTTCTCCAAGGACGCTCAAGCTCTTTGAACGCTTCATTATGAAGAATTTCGTCCATTTGTTGACTTAAACGTGCATCAAGCTCGTCGATTAAGTCATTTACAAATGATTTATCTACGCGTACAGCGCTGTCATCTTTTTTCAGGGCTTCTTGTAATAGTGCTTCTACACCTTGTTTTACAACCGGGTAGCTTTCATCCTGTTCAGCGATGCGAGTAAAGCCAAGTACCTCTGCGATAAGTGGCGTTTCCGTCATGGTTTCAGTAGTTGCCATTGTTTCCACCTTATTTTTCGCTAGTGCCGATCTCTTTGATCAGCTTTTCGCGCGTTTCACTATCTTGAATTAACTTTTGGATATGCTTACGCATTTGCGGCACATTTCCTAAAGGTCCTTTCAGTGCTTTAAGCGCAGCACGTAGCTCAAGTACACGCTTTAACTCAGGTACACTTTCAGCTAACTTGTCAGGTGTGAAATCACTGATTGATTTAGGAGAGAAGTTCACTTCTAAGTCTTCACCGCCCTCAGTCAGGTGGTTTTTAACCGTGAAGCTTGTATTTAGGTTTAAAGAAGCCATCACGCTATCAATGTTGTTATTGTTCACATTGATAACATCACGCTCTTCAACGATGCGGTCATCAGGTTGGTTAGTAAAGTCACCTAAAACAAGTAACTTCATTGGTAGTTCAATTTGTTTTTTGCCATCACCAACAGCTGGTTTATAAGAGATATTTACTCTCTCTTTTGGTGCGACTGAACCAGTATTTTTTTTACTCATTACATATCCCTAGCTATATGCATAATTCAAGTGTTACGAACAAGGCTCTAAGCATTAACTAAGGGAAAATTACTCAGTCTCGCAGAGGTTTGTTAAATGAATAAAAACCAATCCTTTGTGACTAGCTTTTAAATCAACGTAACAACTTAGCAACTTATTACTCAGAAAAACTAAATTACCGAGCAGGCGGATTTTACATGAATTTAAACTGAATACCATTACAGCCAATTACAAAATGAATAGAGCAAAGATTAAAAGAACACTTTTCAATCAGTATGTTATATAAACAAATCGTGATTAATTTATTCATAAACAGATTTTACCGAAGATAACTGTACATGATAAACAGCGTAATCATTCCGAAAAGCACAAGTAATAAACAGTTATTTAGGACTTAACTACTGCATTGTTTTTTCTAAAATTTGAGGGTTTGATTATTAAAATGTTATCAACAATATATTTATTAAATAAAACTGCATAAATTTTAAAGTGATTACTTTAATTTGAAGAGAAGAAATAGCGCTTCATTTTTTCGCTATAGTAAAAATATATAAGAAAACGACAATTTATAAATTGCCGCTTTCTTATGCAAAATTATTCTAAAAATGAAATGACACAACATTGATATAGATCACTTAAGCTCAGTAGAAAATGACCGTAAGTAAGATAAAGATGGTTTGCTTTCTAGTTCTGCCTAGTATGTTTCTTAAACCACCTTTTAATTAATGGGTATTAGCCAACAACTCTAATACTGCACTAATCACAATATCAGGGTGTTCAAAAAACACTTGGTGACTGGCATCTTCAAGTGCGTAGTATTTTCCTTGGGTTTTATTCGCAATATCTTTACTCCATTGCGTGCCCTCTTGTTGCCATTTTATTAGACCCGGCTTTTCATCCTCATTAGCATTGGCTACATCTAAGCGCTCAAAGTCGCTGTCAATGACACTAATAGGCACATTAATATTGTGCTGTAATGGCTCAGCAATATTCAGATCATCATGATAGTTCATCATTTCTTTTATTCTTGTTACTTGATTTTCGACTTGTAATCGCTTCTCAGTTACTCGGTCATAGTAGACCCAGTCCATTTTCTCATGATGATTTGAAGGAATGAGCTTGATGATCTCTTCACGTTCAATGGCAATACGCTCACGGCTCTTTTCTGTCCAATTTCCGCCACGTACATGCTCAACATATTCGCTTTTATATTTTCGCAGGCCTGCAACCGCACCACTTTGATATTGAGCAATCGAGTGAGGTAGTAAAATATCGGGATCAGCCCACACAACACCATTCACCTGAATTTCAGGGTTGGGATTATGTAAATACATTAGAGTCGCTAAGTTACTGTTGGCGAAACTCAAGAATGTCACTTTTTTAGTGCCTATTAAGCTGAGTAGTTCAGGTAAATCTGCTGCCAATTGTTTGAATGAAGGCTCTTCTACATCGGAGCTCCAAGCATTCCCTAACCTGTCTATTACATGGACTCTCGCATGCTCTGCAAGTAATGGTTGCAAAAGAGAAGCCCAAGCGGAATCACTGTGAAAAAACTTGTTCGCACCAGAGAGGATCACCACATCTCCCTGTTCAGTTTGTTTGCCCATACTTCTAACGTGGTAGTTTTTAGTATTCACCGAATAAAGAGCGGAGTATTCAGGTAAAGCGTACGCGCTGCTTTGATTAAAAAAGTCTAATAGTTGGTTTGAGGTTGAGTAGTGCTCAAAAGACCAAGCATGCCCCCCCCCATCAATGCTGACTAATTTGCTCAATAGTTTAGCGTCGATTGAAGAACGATATAGCTTCTCTGTAACGCGCTCACTGGGCGTACTTTCAGACACTATGGCATCAGGTATGGTCTGGCTAGTAATCAATTCGACTGCTTTAGGCGCCGAAATAAGCCCAAAGTTATGATGCACCAGACCTTGATAAGGTAACACTCTATCAGCGGTGCCTTGCACTAACATATAACTTGTTGGATCGGAAATACTGCACATACTCGATAGTCTATCTGACATAGGTGATGCCACACTTGCGACAGCTTGAAACTTTTCACTGAACTTACACAGCATGTTTTGACTGAACAGCCCTCCTTGAGAAAAGCCCACCGCGTAGTTTTCACCTTCCAATAAATTATATTCAGCATGCATTTTATCAATCAATTGAACGATAAATTCGACATCTTTAGCACCTAAACGATGTGCTATATTGCACTCACACCCTTCATCCCACTCTATCTCCTTTGATTTGGGGTAAATTACTAGGTAATCATCGCTTAAGAACTCAAATCGCGTCATGCGTTGCATGCCCTTTTCTGTTCCTCCTGAACCATGAAAAGCAAATAATAACTTGTATGCTTTTCCTTCTTTAATCCCTCCTTCAGGGAAGGCCAAGGTATAAAAATGACCTCCCAAACTTAAATGTAAATCACTTGAGGCTTCATCTGGTGTTTCATTAAATTCAACCTGCTCTGTGGGGTGGCTCTGGCTTCCACAAGCTTGTAGCAAACCAGACAATATAAGGGCTAATAATAACTTTTTCATTTGTCTCTCCTGTTTTGCCAAGAGACTAAAATTGCTGCTACATTATTGTCACAACCTTTAATCGAATTTATCGTTACCTTTTGCTTACCTAAAAAATAAGTATAAAAAACATTAGGCTAGGTATGAAATATCAAATCCACGACATCATCTTTGATACTCAAGAAAAAGCGCTTTTTCATAATGGAGAAAGCGTTTTACTGGAGGCCAAGTCTTACCATCTATTATTAGTCTTTATTCAAAGTGATGAACCTGTTCTATCGAGAGATAAATTAATTGAGTTAGCCTGGCCACAACAAGTCGTCTCTGACGGTGCGGTAAATAAAGCGATTTCTAAACTTAGAAGTCATCTAGAGCAGCTATCACCAGATGTCGAGTTTGTTGTCACTAAACCTAAGTTTGGATATCAATTTTGCGCACCAGTGAAAGAATTACCTGAGTCCAATAACAAACTGAGCTCGGCAACCATAAAACCGCCTGTACGACTTCAAAACAGATGGATACCCATCGTCATTAGCGCTATTTTTCTTGTCTCGCTGTTTTTCTTCTACATACATAATACTGTGCAAAACACAGTAGAAAAAACCACACAAACTGAGTTTAGCCAGTTTAGATTTACTGCACTCGATGGTGTAGAAACCAAGCTCAGCAGTGGAAAGGACGGGCAAGTGTTATTCATTAATACTGATGTAAATGGTCAAGCATCACTTTACTTGAGGGTAAATAAAGACATCCCAAAAGTATTACCCATAAACCTTACTGACGTTCGAGATATTCGACTTGCTCCAAATGGGAAAGTCATAGGGTTAGTCTCTCAAAATAGAGAAAGCTGTTTAATAGAACAGGTATCTCTCGCTGCTTTTGATAGAAAGACATTGCTCGATTGTAGTCAGTTTTCGGATGTAAAAATTGCATGGCACTACGATATGCAGAGGCTCTTTATTCAAGCCAGAAAGAATAATGCAATGCCCTATAAAATATATCAATTTAAGATAGCAACTCAGGTACTAGAGCAAATATCCTTGCCACAAAAGCACGCTGCTTTAAATGGCGACTTCCGTTTGGCCGCTCACCCCACTCGACCTCGTTTAGCATTTGCTCGATACCTTGAGTCTGATCGCAGTGAAATTCATGTATTGAATACTCATACATTAGAAAAGCTGACAACTTATCCTGTGCCTTATGTGGTTGATGCTTTAGCCTGGGACGCTGAAAATGATGTGCTATTTTTTACTGCAGAAAAGACCTTACTACAAATTGATACTCAAAGCGGTTCTGAACACGTCATCAAACAGCTGAGCTATCCGGTTGAGTCAATTACCAGTACCTTCTTTCCTAATGGCAAGGTATTACTCACGACTCAATATCACCCTAGCAGTCGTATAAAAAGATATGACCTCAACACACAGAAAACCCAAACTATGCTTAACAATGCTGCACTCAACCGTTTGCCAAAGCAAACTGATAATCAGTCATTGTTGTTTCTCTCAGATATGATGGGCACGCATGATTTATGGCAACTTAAAGGCGACTATTTACACAAGATCCCGCTACCATTTGAATTTGGCTTTAGACGCTTTCAAACTGATAACCAAGAAGAGCATATACTTTTTGAAAAACAGGGTGCTTTATATGAGCTTAATTTACTCACCAATGAAGTGAATAAACTCATAACTGCTGAGCACAAAGCGTATGTTGCAAACTATAGCCAGAACGATAAAAACATCATCTATAGCAGTCAAAAAAGCGGTGAATGGCAATTATGGCTATTTAACAAAACGACTTTGACACACACTCAATTAACACAATATGGTGGTTATAGTGGCTACCAATATCAAGGTGGACTGATTTACTCAAAAAGAAACCAAGCTGGACTATGGCGCTTATTTGAGGGAGAAGAGACTTTACTTATCAAAGATTTTAGCAACATAAACTGGCTAAACTTCCAGATAATAGAAGATGATGTTTATTTCTATCGCAAGAGCTCAGGCATTTGGCGCTATAACTTAACAACCAAAGAAACTGAAAAAGTCATGGCGGCTAATCAACATTTCATCAACCAGTTCCATGTTAATTCAACACAAAATGCAATTGTATTTGCTGAGCTCAAACCTATTCAGGGTGATGCGCAAGGTTTTGTGATCAACTAGTAGCTATATGCTCTAGTTGATCACTGTGAATTATATTTATAGATCCCAAAGCAACATTAAACCAACACTAGTATTGGTTGTTTCGCCTTCAGGAAATTCCACAGCAAAAGTAGATTCTCTATCAACTAAAGTGCCCGTCCATTCAACTGGGCCTTCTTGGCCTCTGTCTAACATTGAATAGCGTGCATAAGCACCTAGATGAATACCTTCAGTGACTTTAAAAGAGACATTCGCTTCTAGATTGTAGCGTAAAGTGTCAGTCGCGAAGTCTAATCCATCAAATTGTGTGTTATATGTTTCAGACCAAACTGTATGACCCACTGTCGCCTTTAATCCATAACGCATACTTTCTGACAGCTTACCACTTTCGTAGGCTATACCTGCATCAAGATAAATCTCGTTCGACTTTTCTTCTTGCATACCGCCTTTGATCACCGAGCCATCTTGTAAATTTAAATTAATGCCCGTTCTCTTATAAGTAATCAGTGACAGTGCTGTGCCACCGATAACCCTAAAGTTTTCAGTCAATTTATAGTGCAACGCAAGGTTCGTGCTGGCGTGAATGTATTCAAATTGATTACGTTGATACACCCCTAATGTTTCATGGGTCCATGCTTCATTGTCAGAATTCGGTGAGAAAGTCGCGAGCGCATCCACTGAGAATGCAAAGGTTTCATTAATGTCGTACAAGCCACCGCTGTTGAGCATCAGGTTGCTCACACTCGCATCTGATTTAACTGGCACAAGTGTGGCCGTTTCTTTATAACTGATAGATTCATTACCCACGGTCAGGTAACTATAAGAAATACCTTCACTTTGGGCATATGTATTGAAAGAGTTTAATAGAGAAAGTGCGGCTAACCCATATAGAAGCTTCATTGTTGCGTCCTTAATTTGCAAACAAAATTTACTAGAAAATCAGCTTTATAGGTTAGCAGCTTTTTGCATTTAAACGAGTAAATGAGACAACTTCTGATATTAACAACACTTACATTCTGGGTCTTTAAATAACCCAAAGGACTTTTGCTCTAACGTTAAGCCATCCACTTGCTTAAACACGCTACCACTATGGTGGCCTAAAATCATGTTCACCGTATAAAGCGCCTGCATTGAACCTATGACGCCTAACAACGGGCTGATTACTCCAAAGTTATCGCAGTTTTGCGATACTTGCTCGCCTCCTTCTGGGAATAAGCAGGCATAACAAGGACTTTCGCTTCTAAAGTCAAATACCATTACCTGACCTTGGGTTGCGATGGCTGCACCTGAAATCAGTACTTTTTGCTTCGCAAGACAGTATTCATTCAGTAGATAACGGGTTCTAAAGTTATCGCTACAATCTAGGATAAAGTCGGCATCAGCCAATAATGCATCTAAATTTTCTGCACTTAAACGTGCGTGCACAGGGTTTAGTGAAATTTGATTATTTAGACTGGTCAGCACTTTGCCTGCAGCTTTAGCTTTGCTTTGACCAAGGTGGTTTACCTTATACATGATCTGACGTTGAAGGTTAGACAGCTCAACCTCGTCATCATCAATGAATGTCAGTTGCCCTATGCCTGAGGCCGCCAAATACAGTAAAGCTGGGCTGCCTAAACCGCCACAGCCGACCACGGCAACGTTGGCACTTTTCAGCTTATTTTGCCCAGCTTCGCCAACTTCTTTGAGTAACAAGTGGCGGCTGTAACGTAGCCGCTCTTTGTCATCCAATGCCATTAAGTTTCACCTCGTCCTTTGCGAATTGCAGCTTTGAGCTCAAGAACCGCATTTTGGTGGTCATCAGCTAAAGTGATAGCACGTACAACCGCGACACTGCCCACACCGGTACTGGCAACTTGCTCAGTACGCGCAATATCAATACCGCCAATGGCTACGGTCGGATAGTGTGCTTTCATTAACGGCACAAAATGCTTAAGCTTTTCAAGCCCCTGAATTTGCCCTGTCATGTCTTTGGTTGTGGTTGGGTAGATCGCTCCGAAGGCTAAGTAACTTGGGCGGTAGTTGTGCGCTCGCACCATTTCATAAAAGCCGTGTGTCGATACACCTAAACGTAAACCCGCATTTTGAATTGCTGATAAGTTAGCTTCACTTAAGTCTTCTTGACCAAGATGTACACCATACGCACCATGCTCGATAGCTAGCTGCCAGTAATCGTTGATAAATACTCGGCCTTGATATTTCTCACCCAGCATAATGGCGGTTTTAATTTCTTCCTCTAGGTTTGGATCGTTTGGATCTTTAATCCGCAGCTGTACGGTTGGTACGCCGGCGGCTAGACACTTTTCAATCCAATCTGCGGTATCAACAACCGCATAAAGCTCCAGCTCACCGTTAGTGTCGGCAAAACCTGCCGCAAAGTTAAAATCATCCGGAGCAGCCAGTTCTAATTCATCGGCTAACCAACTGCCCGGCTCTATCACTTGTGGGAAATGCGTTAAATCTTCTGGAAAGCCGGTATGAGCCACAGGGCCAATGCCTTCGCCATAACGCACGGCACTTGCTAAACCTTGGTTGATATACGCTTTGCCTAAAATAAAGGCATCTTTTAACGGGTAATCTTTAGCAAGACAAGCCGCGATACATGACGATAAGCTACAACCAGTGCCATGAGTATGAGGGGTGACTACTGCCTCGTTTCCTAGCCAGTATTCTTCTTGGTTATCACTGCGACAGTAATCTATACAGTAACCTTTCGGGTAATCCCAGTGACCGCCTTTGATAACCGCAGAGCCTGCACCAAAAGCCTGTAACTTTTCGGCAGCTTCAACCACTGAGCTTGGGCCAATAAGATAAATACCTGTGAGTAACTGTGTCTCGTGTGTATTCGGGGTGATCACATCCACCAGCGGGAAAAGATATTTCTTTAGCGCGTCAACCGTGTCTTCTTCGGTTAAGGTGTCACCACTGGTTGCAATCGCAACCGGGTCATATACCACCACAGGCGGCACCGCCCACGTTTTTTTGTAGTGGGCGATATGCTCGGCGATTAACTCTACCTGCGCGATATTGGCGAGCAAACCTATTTTAATCACTTTTGCAGGCATATCTTGCGCCAATGCATTGAGCTGAGACTCAATCACGGCATTACTAACAGGGTTTATGGCCTCAACCCCAAGGCTGTTTTGTGCGGTAAGTGCCGTGATCACTGTACAGCCGTGTACACCAAAACTATGCATGGCTTTAAGGTCGGCTTGAATACCCGCGCCACCACCACTGTCTGAGCCTGCAATACTCCAAACAACTTCTGACATGTCAGACTCCTAAATTATTTATCTATTTCTATTTTTCAATCTTGATGCCAAAACGGCATGCCCATGGTCGGCGTAGAAGGTGCTGCCACCTCTTTTTCAGGCATGGCTTTGGCTTCATAACTAAAGCGCCCTGCTTCTACTGCTGATTTAAACGCTTTGGCCATGGTCACCGGGCAACCCGCACCAGCAATGGCCGAGTTTAATAGTACCGCATCATAACCTAGCTCAAGCGCTTGGCAAGCGTGAGACGGAAAACCTAAGCCAGCGTCCACAATGAGAGTATGATCTGGCAGGCGCTCACGAATGGTTTTTAAGTTATAAGGATTTATTAACCCTTTGCCTGTGCCAATTGGTGCGCCCCAAGGCATCAATACCTCACAGCCTAAATCGGCCAGTCGCTGACAGATCACTAGGTCATCGGTGCAATAAGGCAGTACTTTAAAGCCATCTTTGATCAAAATGTCAGTCGCTTCTAATAAAGCCACGGGATCAGGCTGCAAATTATACTCATCACCAATCAGCTCTAGTTTGATCCAATCAGTATCGAAGACTTCGCGACACATTTGCGCCAAGGTCACCACTTCTTTGACACTGTGGCAACCTGCTGTGTTAGGCAATACGCGCAGCCCTGTATCTTTGATTAATTGCCAAAAATCTTGCCCTGCTTCGACTGAATTTTGACGTCGCAACGACACAGTCACAATTTGCGACTGCGATGCCACCAGCGATTGCTGCATAATTTGCGGTGATGGATATAGCGCTGAGCCTATCAATAAGCGGCTATCAAAGGTTTCGCCATAAATGGTGAGTGGTTTATGCATGTTTAGCCCCCTTGAATAGGCGACAATAACTCGATTTGATCGCCCTCTTTTAATTCAGCCACAGCACATTGGCTGCGCGGTACAAACTGCCCATTCACAGCCACAGCAAATGGCGGCACTGCGCCTTGTGATTCAATAAATGCTTGTAAATTAGTATCGGTTAACGCGACTTGTTGACCATTGAATACGACGTTCAAAGTAACCCCTTGCTCAGTGCTTGCTGCACCACAAAAGGTGCAAGTAAATAACCATGGCGATATAAGCCATTAATTTGGATGAGGTTGCCATTCACCTCAATATTTGGACGATTATCAACAAACGCAGGTCTTAGCCCAGAATTAATCGACATTACACGGCCTTCACTAAAGCCGCTATGTACCGTGTAGGCTGCTGACAACAACTCAAGGGTAGAGCGCACCGTGATCGGGCCATTATCTTGCGACTCAATTTCAGTCGCACCAATCACAAACTCGTGATTTGGTTTCGGTGCAATGTAAATTGGGTAGCGAGGATGCATTAAACGCACAGGACGGGTTAATGTCACTTCTGGTGCGTATACGCGCGCGACTTCACCACGTACGCCACGCAGCCCTGTCACTTCGTCTTTGGCGCCTAAGCCGCGACAGTCGATGATCCAATCGAATGCTTCACCGTTAACTTGCCCCTGCTCGCAATGCACAGACTGACCAAAATGAAACTCAACATCTTGCTGTTGCAAGGTCTCAAAACTGGCGCGATAAAAAGCCAAGTTATCGAGCTGGCCTTCACAAGGTAAAAATATGCCTTGATGAAAGCGCCCTGCAAGTTCTGGCTCTAACTGAGCAATGTCTTGGCTATTGGCTATATGTGCTTGGTGCCCAGCGAGTGGTTTTAATCGTTGTGAGAAGCTTTGTAGGTCGCCCTTGTCTTGCTGATGCGCAACAACGAGAGTACCTGCTTGTTGAAAAAATACTGGGGAAGAAAGTTTTGCCAAAAGTTCAGGCCAAAGTGCCATGGCTTTTAAGCCATCTTCGGCTAAATCTGCTTCACAAATGACCGACTCAGCCAACGGTGCTAACATGGCCGCCGCTAACACACCTGCGCTGTTATTTGCTTGTGCGTCATCTTTTTCGAAGATACTCAGCTGATAGCGCTCCATCAGCATCAATGCTGCAACACGCCCCAACAAACCAAACCCTAAAATCGCAACTTTTGGTTTACTCATTTCTGCCCCTAAAAACCCGAAGGTTAAGACCTAAGACGCAATCATCTCAGGTCCAAAAAACAATGCCATGCGCGAAGCATGGCATAAATTGCTAAATCGCTTTGTGATATAGCTCAGAGCCTGTTTGTTTAAACTCTTCAGACTTGGCTTTCATTTCAGCTTCAACGTCGATCATCTTGATTTGGATCGCATTGTTATCAGAGATATCAACACCTTGTGCTTCTAAGTCTTTCGCGTAGTCACGTACTTCTTGGGTGATCTTCATTGAACAGAATTTAGGACCACACATAGAGCAGAAGTGCGCCACTTTGCCCGACTCTTGCGGCAGTGTTTCGTCGTGATAAGCAAGTGCACGCTCAGGATCTAGACCTAGATTGAATTGGTCATGCCAACGGAACTCGAAACGCGCTTTTGATAACGCGTTATCACGAATTTGCGCACCTGGGTGACCTTTCGCTAAATCGGCAGCATGTGCGGCAATTTTGTATGTGATAAGACCTTCTTTCACGTCTTCTTTGTTTGGAAGACCTAAGTGCTCTTTTGGCGTTACATAACACAGCATCGCCGTACCATACCAAGCGATCTGCGCAGCACCAATACCAGAAGTAATATGGTCATAACCCGGCGCGATATCGGTCGTTAATGGGCCAAGCGTATAGAAAGGCGCTTCATGACAATGCTCTAGTTGCTCGTCCATGTTTTCTTTGATCATATGCATTGGCACGTGACCTGGACCTTCGATAAACACCTGAACGTCATGCTCCCACGCAATCTTTGTCAGCTCACCTAAAGTACGAAGCTCTGATAATTGCGCTTCATCGTTGGCATCTGCAATTGAGCCCGGACGTAAGCCATCACCCAGTGAGAAACATACGTCATACTGCTTCATGATCTCACAGATGTCTTCGAAGTGTGTGTATAGGAAATTTTCTTTATGGTGCGCTAAACACCACTTCGCCATAATTGAACCACCACGCGATACAATACCGGTGACACGTTTTGCCGTCATTGGTACGTAGCGAAGTAATACACCAGCGTGAATCGTGAAGTAATCTACACCCTGCTCTGCTTGTTCAATCAGCGTATCGCGGAAAATTTCCCATGTTAGGTCTTCAGCAACACCGTTTACTTTTTCAAGGGCTTGGTAGATTGGTACCGTACCGATTGGCACTGGCGAGTTACGTACAACCCATTCACGCGTTTCGTGAATATAACGGCCTGTAGACAGATCCATTACCGTATCTGCACCCCAACGCGTTGACCATACGAGCTTCTCAACTTCTTCTTCGATTGAAGAGGTAACCGATGAGTTACCAATGTTAGCGTTCACTTTTACTAAGAAGTTACGGCCAACAATCATTGGCTCTGATTCTGGGTGGTTGATGTTGTTAGGAATGATAGCTCGACCACGTGCCACTTCTGAACGAACGAATTCTGGTGTGATGAACTCTGGAATTTCAGCACCAAACGACTCGCCTTTGTGCTGTTGCGCTAATAATTCTTCACGAATTTTTTCACGACCCATGTTTTCACGAATGGCTACGAATTCCATTTCTGGAGTGATAATACCCTGACGCGCATAGTGCATTTGCGTCACGTTCTTACCTTTTTTAGCACGGCGAATTTTAGGTAAATGTTCAAAACGGATGTGATCTAGGCCTTCATCCGCCATACGTTGCTGAGAGAACTGTGAGGTTACCGATTCAAGCTCTTCTGTGTCGTCACGCTCTAAGATCCACTGCTCACGGTATTTAGGTAAGCCCTTGCGAACATTTAGTTCAAAGCCCGGCTCTGTATAAGGGCCTGATGTATCGTACACACGGATTGGGTCATTTTTCTCAAACACAGGGTTTTCTTCTGTGCCACCAATAAAGCTGTCGCTTAGAGTGATTTCGCGCATACCCACACGAACACCCGCCTGCTCACCTTCTACATACACTTTTTGTGAGTTCGGAAACGGTTGACCAGTAAGGTTATAAATATATTCTGATGCCGCGGCACGGGTTTCGCGACGGCTTGGCTTGCTACTATTGTGTGACATGACTTGCCTCATGGTTAGTTAAGGTGTCTTGTCAGATCTCCAGATGGAGAGAGATGGGTGTTAGCCCAATTGGTCCGAGCTAAATGCATGCACGACGCATAATAGCTTTTTGCAGCCAGCAAAGGTATTTGCTTGCAAGGCAGCTTGTTCCCTACGCAGGTTTTAACCTGATCAGGTTCACGGATCCCGCAAATAATGCGATCTCAGCCCGAAGGCACTCCGACAAGTAACGAATTGAGTGCAGTCTACTTCATAAACAATGGCTTATTCAAGACCATCTAAACGTTTAAAATGTAGCACTGGCTTACCATTTAGTATTAGCGCCTTATCTGACACCGTAAAAGGCACACCGATTTCTAACATATTCAGTAGCATACGCTCTTGTTTATCGAGCTCATCGGAGCAGAGCATTTTTGTCATGCCGATTTGCTCAACATACAGCTGATTGTCTTCAATACGGGTTTTACCAAAGAAGCGGTTGCATCCTGTGTGGCCCATGATCTGATTGTCTTCAACGAGCTGAATGCGCATCTCACTACTAGTCTGCGCAACCTTATCAATCTGACTTAATTGCCAATGCCCTTGCGGTAGCGTCTTTTCAGAGAAAGGGTTAAGGCTATTTGGGTCATCCCACACCATGGTACAACCAGATAAAACAGCAGAGCCTGCTAAGCCCAAAACAATGGCCAAAGTAGATAACTTATTTTTCATGCAAGGTTTCCTATGTTTAGGGCTTAATTTTTTATGTAAATAACTGCTCAAGTTGCTCAGGCACAAACGGACGACCTTTTGCATTTACCGATGTGCCTGTCACAACTGCATCCAGCATCAGTTTATTGTCTGCTGAGCGGATCACCTTTTGATTAAAGGCGAATTTCAAACGGCTTAAACGTTCCACTTCGACTTCAACGTAAAATGCATCGCCTGGCTTTAATGAGTCTTTGTAGTTCATTTCTGAGCGGATCACCACTAAATTGACCTTATCACGGGCAAGTTGCGCAAAGTCGATATTTTTAGCTGCCAAAAACTCATGGCGTGCATGCTCTAGATAATTGAAATAGACACTATTATTGACGATGCCTTGTAAGTCGCACTCGTAGTCGCGCACTTTAAACTCAACTTTGAAACTCATTTAATCCTCATTAACTCGGTAGTCTTCGCCGCAGTTATAACACAATTAAACATAGTTTCACTTCTCTGTATGGTCTGATTTGTTAGAATAGCCAACGCGTGCCGAACTTAACTACTGATTTTGAATTGAACAAAACTGACATTCATAACGTATGCACGCTTCACTATTAAAACGGAATAGCCTGAAAATGAAAGCAAAAATCTCTCTGTTATGCGCAGCCATGCTGCCTTTATTTGCCACTAACGCGGTTGCTGAACAAACTAGCCTTGAAGTAATTGAAGTCACAGGTGACTTTAAAAAAGAAAGTATTCAAACCTTGAGCGCCAGTGCCAGTGTATTAGGCGAACTTGAAATTACACAGCGTGGTGCAAGCTACCTAGATGAGATTTTAAATTCAGCGGCTAATGTCAACTTCACAGCTGGCGCTTCGCGCGGCCGTTATGTGCAGATCCGTGGTGTTGGCCTTCGCTCTCAATTCCAAGACCCAATCCAGCCAAGTGTGGGCTTACTTATTGATGGCGTTAACTACTCAGGCCTTGGTGGCAGTGCATTGCTATTCGATGTTGAGCAAGTGGCGGTTTATCGCGGCCCACAAGGTACACGTTATGGTGCTGATGCAATGGCAGGTATGATTGATATGCAAACCACTGCGCCTAGCCAAGACAAGGCATTGAAGGTGAAGCTAGGTGTTGGTAACTATAATAGTTATGAAGCAGGTATTGCTGCAGGCACAGGCTTAACTGATAGCTCAGCAATCAGAGTGAGCGCGTTCCAACGTAAGTCAGATGGCTATACCGATAACTTATATCTAAATCGCCCAACTCAAGAGCAAGATGAGCAAGCTTTTCGATTGAAGCTCAGCAATGAGTGGAGCGATAACTTTAATACTTCACTTGCTGTACATCACATCAATATCGAAAACGGTTATGACGCATTCACGCTTGATAATAGCCGCAACAGTGTTGCTGATGAGCCAGGTCAAGATAACTTAGAAAGCGATGCTTTCTCTTTAACTGCAAATTACACCGGCTTTGAAACAATCAATATCACAGCAACAGCAACGGGCCTGCAAGCAGACTCACTGTATAGCTATGATGAAGATTGGGTATGTAATAACGCCAACCAAGCAAACTTATGTGCAGCAGGTCTTCACCCTTGGGGTTATAGCTCTACAGATAGCTATGCACGCGACACTGAAAAAGGCACTTTCGACCTGCAAATTAGCTCTAAGCAAGATGATTGGGTTGTGGGTCTTTACTCTGAGCGTCGTGATGTAGACCTTACTCGTGCTTATACTTGGCAATCACAAGATTTTCATTCAAGTTTCGATATTCGAAATACAGCACTTTATGGTCAAAAAATCACAGCAATCGCAAAAGATGTAGAGCTGATCACAGGCCTACGTGCGGAAAGCTATGAAGCTGACTACAAAGACAATAATGGCTTTACTGAGACAACCGATAAAACCATGCTGGGCGGTAAGGTAGCGCTAGAGTATCAAGTTGTCCCACGTACAATGATTTACACAAGCTTATCTCGTGGCTACAAAATCGGGGGTGTAAACGGCGAAGCGCTTGCAAAAGCAAAAGATGATGGCTTAAACATTCAATCAGAGAACTATACCTTCGACCCTGAATATTTATGGAATGCCGAGTTCGGTGTAAAAGGCCAATCTGAAGATAAGAGCCATACTTTACGTGTCACTGCCTTCTATATGAAACGTGATGATATGCAATTAAAGCAATGGCAAGTTCAAGACCAGCAATTCGCTGGATATTTAGATAATGCCAGCTCAGGCAAAAACTATGGTTTTGAAGTCGAAGGCACTAAACAATACACTGAACGCCTTACACTCAACTATAGCTTTGGCTACTTACGCTCGAAAATTAAAGGCTTCACAACCTCTGACGGCATCAACCAACACGGTAGAGATCAAGCGCAAGCCCCTAAATATCAGTATGCGTTTAGCTTTAACTATGCACTAACAGATAACTTAGAAGCGCAACTTGGCTTTGAAGGTAAAGATAGTTATTACTTCTCAGATAGCCATAACGACCAAGCGCCTAATCAAAACCTGATTAACGCCAGCGTCAGCTATCATAGAGAGAACTGGTCACTAACCGCTTGGGGTAGAAACCTAGCTGATAGAGATGTGCCTGTTCGCGGCTTTGAGTTCGGTAATAACCCACTTAAGGAATATGCCACTGAAAATTACTACCAGTATGGCGAGCCTCGCCTTGTAGGTTTGACGTTTAAATACGAGTTATAAATGAATTACCCTGTGACATAAAGCACGGGGTATTTTTTACCTCGCCAATAAAATTTAGGCACAAAAAAGCGCGCAATTAAAATGCGCGCTTTTCTTTTTCTGAGAGATTAACCTAATTCAGGCAGGTTACGACCATAGAATACTTCTTGGATCTCACGCTCTACTTTCGCGCGGATTTCTTTTTCTTCTTCTGCACTTAAATCATCTGTGCTTAATCCGAATAGATAAGTATTTAAATCAGTCTCTTTTAACATCATTTTAGTGTGAAATAAGTTTTCTTGGAAAACATTCACGTCCACCATGTGATACGCTTCTTTGGTGTCTTCAGTCATGTAATTCTGAATTGAATGAATTGCATGATCAATATAGTGTTTTACCCCTGTGATATCGCGGGTAAAGCCACGTACACGGTAATCGATTGTCACCACATCCGACTCTAGAGAGTGGATTAAGAAGTTCAACGCTTTAAGTGGAGAGATTACGCCACACGTTGATACTTCGATGTCTGCACGGAATGTACAAATACCATCGTTAGGGTGCGCTTCAGGATAAGTGTGAACACAGATGTGACTCTTATCTAAATGTGCAACCACTGACTCAGGAAGTGGTCCAGGTGTTTCGTTACTATCAAATGTCTGCTGCTCTACAGGCTCTTCAGACACCAAGATAGTTACACTTGCACCTTGCGGATCATAGTCTTGGCGAGCAATGTTCAGCACATTTGCACCAATGATATCGACAACTTCTTTTAGAATATCCGTTAGGCGATCAGCGCTATATTGCTCATCAATATATTCTAAGTATTCTTTACGCTGTTGCTCCGTTTTAGCGTAACAAATGTCATAGATACTAAAGCTTAAACTTTTCGTTAAGTTATTAAAGCCATGGAGCTTAATTTTATCAAAGGGCTTGTTCACTATACTCAACCTTTAAACAATAAATCTGCAACGCAGAACTCAAAGAGGGCGGATTTTATACGAAAAATCCGCACTGAAAAAGCGTTATTTTGCAACGCTTTCAACAACCTCATGACTGTGAGTAATTTCTACTGTTTTATCAAGCATTAAGGCCACAGAACAGTACTTCTCAGCAGACAGCTGAACCGCGCGTGCAAGGTGCTTTTCAGAAACATTTTTACCAGTAACTACAAAGTGTAGATTCATTTTGGTAAATACTCTAGGCGCACTTTCTGCTCGCTCTGCTGTTAACTTGACTTCAACATTCTCAACCTGTTGTTTTGCTTTTTTTAGAATGCTCACAACATCCACAGATGAACAGCAGCCCGTCGACATCAATACCATTTCCATTGGACTAGGCGCAGCACCATCAGCGCCTGTATCAAATACCACATTATGACCAGACTGCGAGCGGCCAATAAAAGTATCACCATCAACCCACTTAATATTTGCTTCCATTTTTTAACCTCTATAAATACAAACACCGCCTTAAAGCGGCGGTGTTATAAAATGCTATAAACTGTTTGAGACTGCAATTTTTTTAGATTGCTGCGTCGAATAGATTTTTAACCAAACCTGCAAACTCTTCGATAAACTCTCGTTGCTCTTTGGTCACTCGTTGCTCAGTGACACTAGACAGCACTTCTTGCAAGTCATAGACGATACCATCTACCTCACGGACAATTAAGCTGCGTTGTTCAGTTGTTAACTCTGTGTTTTGCTCACAGATTTTAATTACGTACTCAGCGATGACATCTTCAATTAACTCCATCACCCTTGGTGCACCCGGCTCAATCTCACCAGGCTTTTCAAACAAGGTTAAATTGTGGGTTAAGTACATTACTAACTCATCATAGCCCTGTTTATCTAATACCATAGTTTGTCCACCTGAAACTCTCAAAGCATCTCCTATTGATTTAAGCAGAAACTCACATGCATTGCTACTTTTACAGCTAACGGATGAAAAAAAAGCAGCCTAAGCTGCTTTTTTTAATACTTTTATTCTACCTAAATAGATAGAGCCTGTGAATTAGTCGATTGATAAACCTGGGCTTAATGCACCTGGTAATGTCACTTTTTCTAACTCAACAGACGCTACAGGGTAAGCACAGTAATCTGCGGCATAGTATGCACTTGCTCTGTGGTTACCTGACGCGCCAATACCACCGAATGGTGCAGCACTTGATGCTCCTGTAATTGGGCGGTTAAAGTTAACAATACCTGCACGAATACGGCGTAAGAAGTGGTCGTAATCTTCAGCATTGTCACTTAATAGACCTGCAGATAGACCAAAGCTTGTATCGTTCGCTTTTTCGATTGCGGCATCAAAATCTGTGTAACGGAATACTTTTAGTAATGGACCGAAGTGCTCATCATCTGGGAAGTCAGTAACATTTGAACACTCTAGGATACCTGGTGTTACAAAGCCTGTGCCTTCTTTATGCGTAAGTTCGATGATAGCCTCAGCACCTAAGTCAATCAGTTGCTGCTGTGCTGCAACCATACCCGCCGCCGCTTGATTTGAGATCATAGAACCCATGAATGGCTGATCTTCATCATCAAAGTTACCCACTTTGATTGCTTTTGTTGCACGTACTAGGTGCTCAAGGATCGCATCACCCTGCTCGCCTGCAGGTAAGAATAACTTACGCGCACACGTACAACGTTGACCGCTTGAGATAAATGCAGATTGAATAATGTCGTGTACAACCGCTTTTGTATCAGACGCATCTTTTACGATTAATGGGTTATTACCACCCATTTCTAGTGCTAAGATTTTACCCGGCTGACCAGCAAACTGCTCATGAAGGATATGACCTGTACGAGAAGAACCTGTGAAGAACAAACCATCGATACCACGGTGAGAAGCAAGTGCTTTACCAGTTTCTACTTCACCTTGTACTAGGTTGATCACGCCTGCTGGAAGGCCTGCTTTTTCCCAAAGCTTAAGCGTAAGCTCAGCAACATAAGGTGTTAGTTCTGACGGCTTAAAGATAACCGTGTTACCCGCTAACAGTGCAGGCACGATGTGACCGTTTGGTAAGTGACCAGGGAAGTTATATGGGCCAAATACAGCGACGACACCATGTGCTTTGTGGCGAATAACCGCGCGGCCAACTGGCATTGCGTTCTCAACCACACCAGTACGTTCATGGTATGCTTTTTCTGAAATGGCAATTTTACCAACCATAGCACCCGCTTCAGTACGCGTTTCCCATAGTGGCTTACCTGTTTCTTTCGCAATCGCAATTGCCAGCTCTTCGCTGTTTTCTTTTAACTGCTCAGCAAAACGCTTAACAACCTCTAAACGCGCTTCAAATGCCATGTCGCTCCAGCTATAAAAAGCTTCACGCGCTGACTTTACAGCTGTATCAACTTGCTCAGCCGTTGCTGAGTTTGCTTGCCAAATAACTTCGTTGTTCGCTGGGTTCAGTGATGAGAATGCCTCACCTTGACCTGCTAACCATTCACCATTAATAAATTGTGCGGCATGTGTTGTCATAATAAATCTCTATTCTTATATAGTTGCGATGCTGACTTTGTCACCATCCACTAAATTCAATGCGTTTGCCAACTCTGCTGAGATAACGACGGTATCAGTATTGTCCTCGATATGAAGTTCAGCAACGGTTGCACGATACCCTTGAAGTTTATCATTAGCAATCATCACAGGGGAACCACCCGGGTTATCACCAATTGACACTGTTCTAAAGCTTGATGAACGTACCGTGCGAATGTTATCTACTTTTGCTTCAACCGTCGGACCTGCGTCAAAAATATCTACATAGCCGTTAAAGGTAAAACCTTCGCTCTTAAGTAGCTCAATTGCAGGGCGCGTGTTGTCATGTACTTGGCCAATCACTTCTTGTGCATCTTTACTCAGCAGATTCACATAAATTGGGTATTTTGGCATAAGCTCAGCAATGAACACCTTCTGACCGATACCTGTTAGGTAATCTGCCGTTGGGAAATCCATTGAGAAGAAGTGCTCTTCTAGCCATTGCCAAAATGGGCTTTGACCATTTTCATCTGATACACCACGCATTTCTGCAATAACCGTATCTGCAAAGCGCTGCTGATGTTGTTTAATAAACATAAAACGCGACTTTGACAATAACTTGCCATTAAAGCCTCGACGATGCCCTTCTTTCAAGAACAAAGTACATAGCTCAGTTGCGCCGGTGTAGTCGTTACACAGAGTCAGAATATCAACCGCTTTATAAACATTTAAGGTGCGTGATGAGTGGATCACCTTACTCAGGTGGTAATGATAAAACGCATCATCTAAACCAACTGCTGCTTCAATCGCGCTGGTACCCACTACTTCGCCAGTTTCAGTGTCTTCTAAAACAAACAAATAGCCTTCATCAAAAGGGACATCCGTTTCTTTTTTGAAAGACGCTTCAGAGCGTTCGATTTTGCTTTGTAATAGCTCTTCATTATTAGGTAATGAAGTAAAGCCATGACCTGATTCATGGGCAATTTTTAAAAGCGCTGGATAGTCGCTTTGCTGGATTGGGCGAAGGATCATCATGAGTCCGCTTACTCCTAAAAAGTTAACTTGACGGTAGACAAGGCCAAGCAAGCTTGGCCACTCAAGGAATTAAGCGTTTGCAGCTACAACTGCAGCAACTGCTTTTTCGAAACGAGCCATACCTTCACGGATATCCGCTTCTGGAATAACCAATGATGGCGTGAAGCGAACAACATCAGCGCCTGCCACAAGTGACATCACACCTTCTTTAGTGCCTGCTACTAAAAATTCTTTCGCGCGGCCTTTGTATGTTTCGTTTACAACACCACCTAATAGTAGACCTTTACCACGAATTTCGCTGAATACGTTGTACTTGTCATTAATTGCAGTAAGTAGTTCGCGGAATAGTGCTTCTTTCTCTTTAACACCGTTTAATACAGCTTCATCATTTACCGTATCGAATGCCGCTTCTGCAACAGCACAAGCTAGCGGGTTACCACCATAAGTAGAACCGTGCGTACCAATCTTTAAGTGCTTCGCGATTTCAGTCGTTGTGATCATCGCACCGATTGGGAAACCACCGCCTAGTGCTTTTGCAGTTGTTAGAATGTCAGGAATAACATCTAAGCCTTGATAAGCGTATAGATCACCAGTACGACCAACACCTGTTTGTACTTCATCAAAAATAAGCAGCGCATTGTGCTTAGTACATAATTCGCGAACACCTTTCACGAAATCAGCTTCTGGAGATACGATACCACCTTCACCTTGTAGTGGTTCCATCATCACAGCACATGTGTTGTCAGAAATTAGCGCTTCGAATGCCGCTAAATCGTTATAGTCACAATGTACGATATCACCCGGCTTAGGACCGAAACCATCAGAATAAGCAGCTTGACCACCCACAGTTACGGTGAAGAAAGTACGACCGTGGAAGCCTTTATTGAATGAGATGATTTGTGATTTTTCAGCGCCGAAGTTATCTAGTGCAAAACGACGTGCTAGTTTAAGTGCTGCTTCGTTCGCTTCTGCACCTGAGTTTGCAAAGTAAACTTTCTCTGCAAATGTTGCGTCTGTTAATTTTTTCGCTAAGCGCAATGCTGGTTCGTTTGTCATTACATTTGATAGGTGCCAGATTTTTTCACCTTGCTCTTTAAGCGCATTGACTAATGCTGGGTGACAGTGACCTAAACAGTTAACAGCGATACCACCTGCAAAGTCGATAAACTCGCGGCCTTCCTGATCCCAAACGCGAGACCCATCACCTCGAACTGGAATAACTGCTGAAGGTGCATAATTAGGTACCATTACCTGATCGAATAATTCACGATTAATAGTCATTTTCTATCCCCATAAAGTTGAGTTAGGTGCGCTAAAACTAACACTCAGTGTTGCTAGTTTATGGCTAAAAATAGCCATATGGCACAAATTTCATTCACCCATTATTTCAGAAAAAAGCCTTAAAGTCTCATTTAAAACTTTCATAGAGGCCTTGATATTCAAGGGTTTGGGATAGTTTTTCATAGTGAGTGAATAACTATTTAAATGTCTAACGTTGATTTGTCTGTTTAGAAAAGGAAAAGCCACTAATCGAGTTAATTAGTGGCTTGAATGAATAGTCGCAAAAAAAATCTTAAATTTTACAAAATTGTTAGCTGTAAACTATTAAAGTTACATTTTGCTAGCGTAGTGAGTTCCTCTTTTGATAACCCAAGGTGAGCAAACCAATGAGCTGCTTCATCCTTTTCGATAAACTGGTTGTCTTTGAGGACCATGTACAAACTATAACCATGTGCCTTACGTAATACCTGACTTAAGGGTAAATAGTCGGCTGACTGACTATGCGACTGAGGTAAATAATTAGCTGAAAATTCTTCCATCGGCGCCATAAATGGCAAATACCTAAACGCCATTTTTTCTATTAGCTTAGCCGATAGGTTTGCAGAGTGATTGAGTAAAAGCCCCCTTAAAAAGAGTGGATCTGGTGATAACTCTAAAAGTGCTGAGTGAAGGTCTTTATGGCTTTTATCGCGGGCGATGCGCACCTTTTCCTGCCATACCCTTTCAAAAGTTCTTAAATACAAGCGCGTTAAAGCGACCTTACCCACATCTAATAGCATACCAAGGGTAAAAGCATGTTGCTCTTTCACACCGTTCAATTCAGCTAAATGCTTTGCTGCAATTCCCGTTGTCATACTATGATCACGAAGTTTGCGCTTTAATAAAGGAAATGGCGATGTATCGTGCGGCATCCAGTGTCGCATAGCAAAAGTCGGGATCACCATTTGTAAATTTTCAAGCCCAAGATAGCGAAGTGCCAGTGCTGGCGTGTCAACTTTGACTGTGACACCTTTTGAACTTTGCTTACGATATTGCGGTAAATTAACTAAGGAGACCAGATCTCTGCCTAACCAGGTTAATTCGTTAACGAGCGGTTCTAGTCGTCCAACCGAAGCTGACTTCACACCCAGAAGATCTAAAATAGTCGGTACAGCATCCTGAATACCTACAATCTCATGATAGATATTATCGATATCGTCAATTTGCTTTTGAATTGATGTCTCAATAATTTGATGTAAGTGATTACTAGCTTTGGCAATGTACTTATGATGGCTAGTGCTGCTTTCTTTTCGTTTGGCAGCCGCTGCTATTTCTACCTCAAGCATAGTGCGTTGCGGTATCTTTTCACCATAATTGATCTCAAGAGTATGAATATACCCCATTTGCATTTGCGCAAAGTTATGGCTAATAAACAGATCGTGCGCACGTTCATTGAGTGCGATTGCCGTCCTTAATTGCCGAGATTGTTCAGTCATTGAGCGTTCTATTGAATCCTATTAAAGCTTTGCTTTTACTTAGAAAAGCGGCGAATAAAGTTATTTAACAATGCCAAACCTTGCTCTGTGAGTATCGCTTCAGGGTGAAACTGCACTCCCTCTAAGGCCATTTCAGTATGGCATAAGCCCATAATTTCATCCACTTGTTGCCTGTCATTCTCTGTCCATGCAGTAATCTCGAGGTCTTCGGGCAGACGCTCTTTAGCAACAATCAAAGAATGATAGCGACATACGGTGAGTGGATCTGGTAAACCTTGAAACACGCCTTTATTTATATGGCGAATTTGCGACGTTTTCCCATGCATCACTTCTCTGGCTCTTATCACTTGTGCGCCCAGGGCTTGTGCAATCGTCTGGTGACCAAGGCAAATCCCCAGTATTGGAAACTGCCCTTTTAATTGTTCAACAACAGACAAAGAAATGCCCGCTTCATTGGGACTACAAGGTCCAGGAGAGATCACAATATGCTCAGGGTTAAGCGCTCGTATATCAGCAATACTCAATTCATCGTTTCGTTTTACTACAACGTCTTGATCTAAGCGTTGGAAATACTGCACTAGGTTATAGGTAAACGAGTCGTAATTATCGATCATTAATAACATAGAAATTTCCATAAAAAAGCCAGGCGATAAAGCCTGGCCTAAATTATAAAACCAAATTATGGGCGAGGTATGAAACCTACCGCATCATAAACCGCTTTTAGCGTTTTCTCAGCACGAGCACCTGCTTTTTCAGCACCATTACGCATGATGTTATCTAACAGCGTTTGATCTTCACGAATTTCTTTGAAACGCGCTTGAATTGGTTCGATCATATTCACCACCGCCGCAGCAGTATCTTTCTTCAAATGACCATACATTTTGTCAGCATATTCTGGCACTAAGTCTTCTACTGAGCGCTTAGTCGCCACTGACAATAAAGTAAGAAGGTTTGATACACCCGGCTTTTCATCGCGGTCGAAGTAAATACGTGCTTGCTCATCTGAATCAGTGACGGCTTTTTTCAGCTTTTTCTCGATTTTCTTTGGCTCGTCTAACAGCATAATGTAAGCATTTGGGTTTTCATCCGACTTAGACATTTTCTTCAGTGGATCTTGCAAGCTCATCACGCGCGCGCCAAGTTCTGGAATATAAGGTTCTGGTACTTTGAAAACATCACCATATAGGTTATTGAAGCGTGCTGCGATATCACGAGTTAACTCAAGGTGTTGCTTTTGATCTTCACCGACTGGTACTTGGTCTGCTTGATATAATAAGATATCTGCAGCTTGTAACACTGGGTATGAGAATAGACCCACATTCACATTGTTCGAATGCTTTGAAGACTTATCTTTAAACTGCGTCATGCGGTTTAGTTCGCCCATTTGCGCGTAACAGTTAAGTACCCATGACAACTGTGCATGTTCAGGCACTTGAGACTGTACGAACAGTGCTGACTTTTCAGGGTCAATACCACAAGCAGCGTACAATGCAACGCCATCTAACACGCGCTCGCGTAGCATTTTAGGATCTTGGCGAACAGTGATCGCGTGTAAATCTACTAGCATAAAGAAACAATCATGATCTTGTTGTAACTTAAGCCACTGGTTTATGGCGCCTACATAATTGCCTATCGTCATACCACCGGTTGGCTGAATGCCACTTAACACTACTGGTTTAGTCATGTTGTTCCTTTATTAAATTTACTGATTTATTGCTGATTAATGATTGGGATTATATCTAAGAACCCGTCGCATAGGTACTCGGGTTCAAGCTCTTTTAAGTTGAATCCTTGATTGTAACCATAAGTCAACGCGAGTACATCAATTTCTGCGCTTTTAGCCGCGATAATATCGCTTTTTGAGTCTCCAATCATGATTGCCTTTTCTGGCGAAATATTAAGTGCCTCACAGGCTTTTAAAAGTGGCGAAGGTGACGGCTTTTTCTCACCATCATCACCACACACTAATACTTTAAAATGTGACGTTAGGTTTAACTTTTCTAAAAGTTGCTCGGTAAAAACGCGATCTTTATTAGTCACAATGGCTTTTGGTAAATGCGCTGTTGCTGCTAAGCCTGTTTCAACATGTTGATAAAGCGAAACATAGTCACCCGCTAGTTGCTGGTAATGGCTTTTGAATCTCGCGACCGAATCGGTAACTAAGCGTGGAGGTAATTCTGGATTTACTTCCATGTCACCGCTCAATGCTCGCTTCACGAGCATTTCAATACCATTACCGACCCAAGTGGTTACTTGCGCATAACTTACGATTGGAAACGCCACTTCAGTCAAGGTTAAATTCAGCGCCATATACATATCTTGGGCGCTGTCGACTAAAGTGCCATCTAAATCAAATAGCACACCTTGATATTTCATCGTGAAACCTTCGCTAGCTCTTCACGCATTTGCGTAATGACTTGCGCATAATCAGGTTGATTAAAAATAGCTGAGCCAGCGACAAACATATCTGCACCCGCAGCAGCAATTTCTGCGATATTTTCAACTTTCACACCACCGTCTATTTCTAAACGAATATTACGACCCGATGCGTCAATACGCTCACGAACTTGTTTTAGTTTGTCTAAAGTCTGAGGAATGAAGCTTTGCCCGCCAAACCCTGGATTCACCGACATCAATAAAATGACATCCAATTTATCCATCACATAATCAAGATAATGTAATGGAGTGGCAGGGTTAAATACTAAACCCGCCTGACAGCCATGCTCTTTGATCAATGAAATGGTTCTATCAATGTGCTCGCTGGTTTCTGGATGAAAAGTGATGATACTCGCGCCCGCTTTAGCAAACTCTGGAATGAGTGCATCAACCGGCTTTACCATTAAATGCACATCAATCGGTGCCTCAATACCATAATCACGTAATGCCTTACAGACCATAGGACCAAATGTAAGGTTTGGTACATAATGATTGTCCATCACATCAAAATGTACGACATCAGCGCCTGATTTTATGACACGCTCAACGTCTTCGCCGAGTCTTGCGAAATCAGCAGATAAAATAGAAGGAGCAATAAGGTATTGAGGTTGTTTTTGCACGGTAAACTCTCTTTAAATGATACATCGGTTGTCAGCGTTACTTTACCGCAATTCATGCCTTGTACCCAAGTTTTATTCTACTCCTTCCTACATGGAAAATAGACTAAAAACTCCAATCATATTACTTCTCTTTATGGCGATTAACGCACAAATTTTTACGTTATCTATGTTTGTTTTCTGAACAGTAGCGGTGTATTATATTGAGATAACTGTTGGGTGGAGTTACACATGTTTAGTCGGCTTAAAACACGGATGCTTGCGGTGACAGCTGTTGTTACATTATCAGCGGGAGTTTACTCTGTTGATTACAGTGAAGAAGTTGCCAGTAGCACATGTTCATGTAGTACAAATACAATTCAAGTTAATAGCAATTTGCTTGAACAATGCAAACTTGAAGCACATACAAGCTGGTACGCTTGGTTAACAGGCGAGAGTAGCAGTGCGCAGTTTCATTATTTAGATTTACTTGAGTTACTTTTAGGGTCTGATGAAACCGAAAGTAACACTGAAAGTTTCACTTCACACTTTTAATTAAAATGCAGCTGCTAAGCATGATCCAAAGTGTTTTAGCAGCTATGTTTGGTGTCCAGAGCCAAGACAAGCGTCATCAAGACTTTTCAAACAAGCACCTCTTTATCTCATTCATACTGATTTCAATTGTATTTGTATTTCTTTTAGTGCTTTTACTTGTTTGGCTGGTAGGTATTATCACCAACTAAATATTTAATATTTTTTTATAGATGAGCGAAGGTGATTTTCTCAGAGTTGAAATTTGAATTCAGCCAGTACCTCGCGTCCTCAAAGTAATTTCGCATGGTTGAACATTGTTCTAAATTTTACGCTTTATACAACGCCATGACTTCTTCAATCTTGCTACGAACACTACCTTTGCAGCTTATATTACGTTGAACCTGCAAGGTACTTATTTTATCAGCACTTCGGTAAAGCTGTTTTGTAAAATCAACATAATGGTTTGAAATAAGTGTCGATACGCCTCGCTGTTTAGCTACAATGGCACATTCAACTAAACGAGTTTGATCTTCGTCCGTAAATTTATTACCGGCATAAGCCGTAAAACTTGAAGTGCGATTTATAGGAGAATAAGGTGGATCGCAATAAACGACGTCGTGTTTATTCGCTCTGCTAAAAGCATGCTCAAAATCATTACATACAAATGTCGCGCGCTTAGCCACATTAGCAAATTGCAGTAGCTCTTCTCGCGGGTAATAAGGATGCTTGTAACGACCAAACGGTACATTAAAGCCACCTTTTTGATTGTAACGACATAGGCCGTTGTAACCATGGCGATTAAGATAAATGAACAACAATGAACGCTTGTATGGATCTAAGGTATCGTTAAACTCTTCTCGTAGCTGATAATAGCGGGCTTCTTCGTTATGATCACCAATAAACAAATACTCGGCTTCGCGAATAAATTCTTTTGGTGAGTCTTTAAGAATATTAAATAGGTTAATTAGGTCTTTATTTACATCAAGTAGCAAATATTCTTCAAACTCAATATTTAAAAACACAGAGCCACCACCGACAAAAGGTTCAATTAAACGCTGTTTACCCTTTAAAGGTAAATTCGCTTTAATTTCTTCTATTATCCGCTTTTTTCCGCCCGCCCACTTCAATGGAGAACGACGATTAATGACCGATGAGCCGTTTGCCACTTTAGACCCTTACATTCTTTTTATTCTTTGCATACACAGCGCCACTAGTAGAAAACGACAGCTTAAAACATTCACAGCGATGCGACACTGTAAATAAAGTAACGTCATATTTAACCACAGATAGCGACATAAAAACCATTTTTGTTGTGATGCATTTAAAGTTGGGCGATTCTACACTAATTCACGCTAATTACCGAGCAACAAGCTGAATTTCCTGCTTGATACGCTCGAATTTTTTAAAAAAAGGCTGCCCTGCCAGTACATTTTCAGGCAACTGCTGACGCGCATTTCTTGCTTCATCAATATTTGCAAACGGCGCTTGAATAACAACCCACCAAGGCGTACTGTTTCTCACTGTTTGATAGACATACACGTCTTTTAACTCATTTGTTAAAACAAAGCTATTTGCTATCGCTTTGTCTTTCACTGCAAGTAACTGAATAGCCCATACGCTGTCATTTTGCGTCAGTAACCATTCTGTTGGAGATAAATCCAATTCGTGTTTTGTTGCTTCCACCGCTTCTTTTACAGGCTCTGATTTAAGAGTCAACTGTGTCGATTCAGAGGCGGCTACACCTTGCTCAACGTCATTACTTACTGAAGTTACTGTCTCGGCAGCCATGTCAGCTTCTCCACTTTTAACTGACTGTGAGCTATTTTGTGGTCTAACAACCTCAGCATCTTTACTTGCTCTTGGAGTTTCAAGCGCAGTTAAAACGGCAGAGACGGTATCTGAAGTTGAACCTTTAGATACTGCTACTAAAGTTTCTTTCGGCACTTCATCCATAGCTTCGTTAGCTTGTATCGCTGGCTGAGCTGCTATAGTGCCTTGTTGCTGCAATGACTTATCCGTTTGTGTTTCTGTACTATCTAGATTTAACACCTGCTCTGCAGGTATCACAGTTGCTAGAGGTTCAGCATCATCCACTTGACCACTAAAATAGAACTGAATTTGCTTATGATACATAAATGCGACAAGCAACAAAGCCAACAGCACTGTCAAAGCAGTTAAATGCCAACGATAACTCTTTTTAGGTTGCTGTGTTCTCAACTGGCTCTGTTGCGATACCTGCCAATTCAGCAGTAACGCAGGGTTGCCATGAGACTCTTGCAAAAACGCCTGAAAAATAGGGTCTTCTTCCATTGGCAAGTCTTTGAAGAACATCGCCATCAGTTGTTTAGACTCAGACAGTGACAAACGTTCTAAGTGAATATCGAGTGCACTAGGCAACATTCTAGGCGCTTGTGCTGTTACCAAAATAAACAGCTCAACAGGGCTTTTTGCTGACAATATTCTCAACTGTTCAATGATTTCATCTGAAAGATGCCTTGCACCATCCAATACCCAAAAACAAGGGCCACACGGCTGTGTTTGATAAAGTTGAAAAAAGTTGTCAGAAAGCGTTTGTGTTTGGTCGACCAACGGCGCTCTAAAGCTATTTTGTAGCAGCTGAGTCATCAACTCAGTATCTTTCATCTGTGCCGTTACTTGAATATAGGCTTTATTAAATTCAGGATACTTTTCAGTGATTAAGGTCTCTGCTAAATAGCTTTTTCCTAACCCTGAAGGACCAACCAAAGCAATGAGATTTTGCCCATATTCGAATTGCATCGCAATTCGATCAACCAAGGCAGCTCGACTCGGCAATATTTGCGATTGCATTAGCGCCCTATTAGCTGACTCACGGCTTCATCAGACACATCATCAACGAGTGCACATTGCCCTAGTTGTGTAGGGACAATGAATCTGATCTTGCCTTGTTGGTTCTTTTTATCTTTGCGCATATGACCAATAAACTGCTCGCTAGTCATGGTTTCTGGGGCACTCACTGGTAGGTTATAACTTGCAATCAGCGCTTCAACTCGAGCAACTTCAGAGTCAGTAACAGAACCTCGCATGTTCGCAAGCTTCATTGCTAACATCATCCCCGCAGCAACCGCTTCACCATGTAACCAGTTTCCATAGCCCATTTGTGCTTCAATGGCATGACCAAATGTGTGGCCTAAATTAAGAAGTGCTCTCAAGCCTGCTTCTTTCTCGTCTTGAGAAACAATTTCGGCTTTGATTTCACAACAACGATAAATCACCTTTTGCAGTACATCGTTTTGTAAATTACTTAAGGCTTCATGTTGCTCTTCTAAAAAGCTCAGAAGTGCTAGGTCGTAAATTAAGCCATATTTGATAACTTCAGCCATGCCCGCTGCGAACTCTCTACTAGGTAAAGTTTTCAAGCTGTTGATATCGATAAAAACTGCTTTTGGCTGATAAAAGGCCCCAATCATGTTTTTACCTAGCGGGTGGTTCACTGCTGTTTTTCCACCGACGGATGAATCAACTTGTGATAGCAAAGTCGTTGGAATTTGAATAAATGGTACACCGCGTTGGTAGCACGCCGCCACAAACCCTGTTAAATCTCCAATTACCCCACCGCCAAGCGCGATTAAACAGGTATCTCGTCCACAATTGTGCTCAAGTAAAAATGCTGAAACTTTTTCAAACCACTCTAGGGTCTTAAATTGCTCACCATCAGGGAGAATAAAATGCAGAGGATCTAACCCGTTGAGTTGGGTTAATAGTGGGTCTAAATATAGAGGGGCAACCGTTTCGTTGCTGATGATCACTGGGCGAAATTTACCTATGTGTGATAATAATCGCCCACTGTCGGTGAGAAGGTTTTCACCAATATAAATGGGGTAGCTACGCTCGTTTAAATCTACATTAAGTTCAAGCATCGGCTACTCCTTTTATAGTTTAGAAATCTAACTTCTCAATAATTTGATTTGCTACTACTTTTGCGCTTTGCTCATCAGTGCGAACAACAAAATCAGCAACTTCTTGGTATAAAGGCTCACGCTCTTCAGCTAAGCGCTCTAGTACATCACGCGGCGCTTCTTCAGTCTGCAGAAGTGGGCGACGCTTATCTCTTTGAGTGCGAGCAACTTGTTTTTCAATTGGTGTTTCTAGGTAAACAACAATGCCACGCGCTGACAGTTTGTTACGAACTTCTTTGCTCATAACTGAACCACCGCCAGTAGCTAATACAATACCTTGCATCTCAGTTAGGTCAGAGATCACGCCCTCTTCACGACGGCGGAAACCTTCCTCACCTTCAAGATCAAACACCCACGCAATATCTGCGCCAGTACGACGTTCGATTTCTTGATCTGAGTCGAAGAATTCAAGGTGTAATTGGTCTGCCAAATGACGACCAATTGTGCTTTTACCAGCCCCCATTGGGCCTACTAGAAATATATTACGTTTCTCAGCCATATCTATTTAGTACTAACGAACTCTAAAATTTGAAAATAAACCCCGCCTCACGACCTGGCCCCAAAAATTAAGGAGGGGATTATCTCAGTAATCCGTGCGCAATTTCAAGTCAAATCATTTAATTTACCGTAAACCACGCAGAATATAATCATTAATGCGCTGTTACTGGCCATCTAACATGATTTTCGGGGTAACGAATATCAGCAATTCTCTTTTTTCATTAATGTGACGCGTGTTTCTGAATAAAGCACCTAGGTAAGGTACGTCTCCTAATAGTGGCACTTTTGTCACAGCACTGGTGATTTCTTGCTGGTAGATACCACCTAGTACGATGGTTTGACCATTTTCGACCAATACTTGCGTTTCTATTTGCTGAGTATTGATCGCCACAGCAGGACCATTAGGTGTTTGTACGTTATCACCACGGGTATCTTGAGTAATAATTAAATCCAAAATGATCTTATTATCAGGGGTAATTTGTGGCGTTACCTCTAAACTTAACACTGCTTTTTTGAAGCTTACTGAAGTTGCGCCACTTGATGCCGCCTCAACATAAGGGATCTCAGTACCTTGCTCAATACGTGCTTTTTTCTGATTAGCCGTGGTGATGCTTGGCGTAGCGATAATTTCGCCTTTGTTTTCTTGCTCTAACGCAGAAAGCTCTAAGTCAATTAGCGTACCATCCGCTAATTTAGCAAGATGGACCCCTATGCTGCCAGCTGGGTTAGTGACCGGTAAATTGACATTTAAACGGTCTGTAAAGGCAGGAATAACACCGCCTGATAATTGGTCAGCACTAGACAGCTTACCAGAGATTGCATCTGACCCTTGTTGGTCACTAAAGCCCCAACGAATACCTAGGTCATCTGAAACGTTATCGCTCACCGTTACCATACGAGATTCAATGCGAACTTGCTTAACCGGTACATCAAGTGTTTCGACCATACGACGCACATTTTCAATACTTTTCGCAGTATCTTTGATGATCAAAGTATTGGTTCTAACATCCACAGAGACATTACCGCGATTACTGATAATGCTGTTAATTTCTGTTTTTAGTAAGTCTGCAAACTCTTCCGCTTTGGCATAGTTTAATTGCATATACTCGCTATATAGTGGCTCTAACTCTTCAACCTGACGCATTGCTTGCAATTCTTTCGCTTCCCTTGCGGCAAGTTCCTCTGCAGGCGCGACCATTAAAATTGAGCCTTCGGTACGCTTATCTAACCCTTTGACGCGCAGTACAACATCTAGCGCTTGATCCCATGGCGTACCTTCTAAACGCAAAGTGATATTGCCCGATACTGAGTCACTGGTTACCAAATTGAAATTGTTGGTGTCGGCAATAATCTGCAATACCGAGCGGATTGGAATATCTTGGAAGTTTAAGGTAATTGGCTCACCTTGATATACTTTTTCTTCACCAAACTTTTTAGTCTTATTATCTTTTTCGATAGTCAGTGTGAAGATATTGTCGAGTTGCTCATACTTAAACGCAAATGCGCTGTTTGGCTCAATCACCAAACGGCTTTTATTACCTTCTGAAAAGGTCTCGATTTTACTGACCACAGTACCAAAATCAACCACATCTAATTCATAAAGTAACTCGTCTAAAATGTCGATATGATGGAAGTCCGCAATGATTTTTCCACCACGCTCCTGCACATCTATCGCTGCTTGTGATGTTTCTAGAAACACTAATACTTTCGCTTCGCCTTTTTCACCACGGCGGAAGTCAATTGATTGAATACGATTTATGTGATGAGTGAGCTGACCTGTACCTTGCTCTGAAGACTCTGAAGACTCTGAAACGTCATAAATTGGATTTTCAGAAATTTGCAGGTATACCAAATTGTTTTTAACTTCCGTTTTATAAAGCTTCAGTTGATCCATTTCGATAGTAACAATAAACCCATCTTTGACCATAGTGCTTTGGATCTGCTTAATTCCCGCTTTATTTACCTTCAGTTGCTGCAAGCTCTCTTCAAACTCAGCGCCCGAGAAGAACAATTCTAAACGTGCAGGATCATTCAGCACAGAGACTTTGGGTTCCAAATTTAATTGCTCATCAAACACCAACTGCAATTCTGTTTCTGAATTAGAAATGGGGTTATAGCGCACATCATATAACATGGGTAAGGCATTAACTGAGCCAGATAACACAAGTAAAAGGCTTGAGAAAATGGTAGTTTTAAGCAAATTCGCAACCATGCGAGTCATAGTAGTGTACCTTTATTGTTATTCGCTTGCTGAAAGTTGAGTCGATTCAATAATCTCAACTTTAGTTAATCGTTCTTTCCAACAACCTGTTCCATCGGGGATCAGCTCTAATAATTCTACATGGTCATCATATATACCAACTACTTCACCATGATACAGACCCATGTATTCCCCCTGCTTCACTCGGAAAAGGCCCTGATCAGCAGCTCGGATCAATGCCCAAGTAACGCCAGATAACGCTATTGTGCCTTTCATCACAAGATTATCAATAGGATACTTTTCAAGAGGATCTCGAGCACGATTTTGATCTGGCTGTAAACAGTTTTTGACCTGAACTAACCTGCTTTCAATCACTTCAGGTTGAGGCGCATCAAATGGGCTACGCAGTGAACCGGCGCTATATGGAAAGTATTCAAATTCTTTCATATTAGGGATCGGCTCAACTTTCGGTGTTGCACTGGCTTGCACTTGATCAATAAATTCTTTCTGCTGCGCCGTATCATCATTGCAAGCAGCCAAAAAAATTAGGCTTAAACTGATTGCTATACTTTTAAGGTGCATCTATTTAGCTCCTTGTTCATAGCGATAAGTTCTTGCAACAACACTGAATACTAAGTCACGCTCGTTGGCTCGTTCTATTCTAAAATCATGCAAACTGACAATTCGTGGCAATTGTGCAACTTTACCAACAAACTCACCAAACTCATGGTAAGTACCGACCACCTCAAGATTAATCGGTAACTCTGTATAAAACTCTTTCTTTATCTCTGGCATCCAACCAATTTTTAAAAATGTTAAACCACTTGAAGTACCCACATAAGTCAAGTCATCTAATAAACCAGGTGTTTCGTTTGATGTAGGAAGTCGTTGCAAAAGTTGAGAGAATTGCGCTTCCATATCTTGCATTTGCTGCTTGTATAAATCTAAATTGTTCGCCCTTGCATACTTAAAACGATAAGAATTTCGTAGCTCTTGCTCTTTATTTACTGCAAAGTCATACTCATCAATTGCTGAAGATACTAAAATTGAATAGCCAATAAACAGCATGATCACAGTAACCAGAACGACACACATGGCTTTGACAGGCTTTGGCCATTCACCAATATTATCTAGTTCTATCTCATTCCAATCGATGTCTTGTAACGCTTTAAGATCAAAGTTCATCTAACCATTCCCTCACTTTTTCTCTTTGGCATCTTCAAGCTCTTGATAAGACTTGACGTAAAAGTGCATGGTAAAATCGCTCAGCAAACGATTAGTTTGTTCGCCAGCAATAATCCCCTGAATCGTAGGTTTTTCTAATAGATAAGAAGACTCAACCTGCCTTAGCATTTGTGACAGACGGTTATTAGATTCACTACGACCTACCACTTTTATCATGTTGCCATCACGCTGGAGACTGGTGAGATAAACGCCTGAAGGAACAACACGCGCCACTTCATCTATAATTTGTGTGCCAAGATTACGGTTACCTTGTAACTCTTCAATTAAGCGAATGCGACGTTGTAAATTACCCTTTTGCTTGTTTAGGTCGTTGATTTCTCGTATGCGTGTATCTAATTTTCGTATCTCAGATTGAAGGTAGTTATTTTTTATTTCTTGTCCTGTACGCAGGCTATCGTAAAAGCTACCAATTAAATACATCACAAATAAAGAAACACCCACAATACTGCCAATCAGAATTAGGAATTTTTGTTGTGAAGCTTGTCTTTGTTGCTCGCGCCAAGGTAGGAGGTTTATATGTGGCATGTGGTGAAACTCCTAAGCGCTAGACCTGTGGCAAGGGTAAACTGAGGTTTGTGCCTTAACAGTACGTTTCTGTCTACTTTAGGTGCAATTTCCATATCTGAAAACGGATCTGCAATAATCGTGTGTATCCCCAATTCATCGACCAATAGTCTATCGAGACCTTCAACCAAAGCCGTGCCACCTGATAGCACTAAATAATCGACATGGTCTTTACCACTGGTGGTCATAAACATTTGTACTGCTCGGCGGATCTGTTGTAACAAAGCAGTTTGGAATGGCGCTAGTACTTCAAAAGTATAATTTGGCGGTAAGTCCCCGGTTGTTTTTGCCAACTCGGCTTCATCGAACGTCTTGTTGTAGTAAGCAACAATACTATTGGTATATTGCTCACCACCAAAGACCTGATCTCGGGTATAAATAGTCTTGCCTGATTGAACCACGCTCATCAATGAAATCACCGCACCGATATCAACAATCGCAACGATTTTATCAAATGCATCGGAAGGAAGCTGACCATATAAAGTATCAAGTGAACGACTCAAGGCGTAACTCTCAACGTCAACCACTTTGGCTTTGTAGCCTGCCTCTTCTAATGCACTTACTCTTGCTAGTACACTCTCTGTTCTGGCTGCAGAAAGCAGTACATTCACTTTCGACGGGTCGGCTTCATTGACCGAGATCTTTTCAAAATCTAGACTAACTTCGTCTAATGGGTATGGAATTAAGCTGTCGGCCTCAATGGCAATTTGCGACTCTAGTTCAGCATCGGTTAATGAAACGTCCATAAAGATCACTTTGGTGATAACCGTTTGACCTGATACAGCAACTGCTGCGAAAGGGGCATGTTTTGGAAAGCGTTTTTTTAGTTTACTGATTGCACGACCGACCGCTTCAATATCTTGTACGGCTCTTTCAGTAATTGCACCTTTAGGGATAGGTTCAATAGCAACAGCCTCAACGCGATAACCGCTGTGAGTTTGCGAAAGCAGGACAGCTTTAACACAGTGAGAGCCTATATCTATGCCAACCATGAGTGGGGCGTGTGCTTTGAACAATTTACTTAACATACCCTGTGTATTTATCCTTTATTTTAATTTAAACAGGTTATTATTTATGAACAAAAAATACTAATCGAATTTTGTTCAAGCTATACTAGCAGCCTCTACCCACAATTGGGAGTCTAACTAGGGAATATTACGTGACTTTATTAAAAAGATTTTTACAGTTTATTATCGTCTGCGGGCTTTTAGGCGTACTCACGTTACTAGCACTATATTACTACGTAAAATCAGATATCCCTAGTGTTGAGGTACTTAAAGAAGTTCAACTTCAAACACCTATGCAAGTTTTTACCAAAGATGGAAAATTAATCAACCAATTTGGTGAAAAGCGCCGTATTCCCGTTAAGATTGACGACGTGCCTAAACCTTTACTCAATGCATTTTTAGCAACAGAAGATAATCGTTTTTATGAGCATTTTGGGATAGACCCCATCGGGATCGTCCGCTCGGCTATTGTATTGATCAGTACCGGTCAAAAGAAACAAGGTGCCAGTACTATTACTATGCAGCTGGCAAGAAACTTCTTTTTAACCCGAGAAAAGGCTTACATTCGTAAGGTAAAAGAAATCTTCATTGCGCTACACATAGAGCAATTACTTTCAAAAGATGAAATCTTAGAGCTGTATTTAAATAAGATTGAATTGGGCCACCGCTCGTTTGGCATTGGTGCGGCAGCACAGGTTTATTACGGTAAAGAGTTACATGAGCTCACATTACCCCAAATGGCCATGATCGCAGGCTTACCAAAGGCTCCTTCAGCGCTAAATCCTATCAGTAACCCAACTCGCGCCAAATCTCGCAGGAATGTTGTTTTAGGTCGAATGCTGACAGAAAAGTACATCACTCGCAGTGAATATAATGAAGCAACCCAAGCTCCTATCACTGCAAAACGCCACGGCGCTGAAATAGAGCTTTATGCACCTTATATTTCTGAAATGGTCCGTGCATATATGGTAGAACGCTATGGCGCTGACAAAGCCTACAACACTGGCTTTAGAGTTTATACAAGTGTTGAATCTGATATTCAACTTGCCGCACAGCAAGCACTCATTAACAACTTACATGATTACGACATGCGTCACGGCTATCGAGGGCCTGAAGCTGTGTTATGGCAACACGAGACAGATCCTATCCCTGCCCGTACAGAGCTACTTAAAACACTCAATAGCGTTAACGAAATTGACCCACTCGTCGCCGGCATTGTCACGCATGTTTACGAACAAAGTGCTGAGGTGCTATTAAAATCAGGTCAATCTGTAGTCATTGAATGGGATGGCCTGAAATGGGCACGCACATACATCAACGAAAAACGACAAGGTAATGCCCCTAAAAAAGCGGCCGATGTACTTTCGCCAGGTATGCAGATTTGGTTACGAGAAAATAATGGCTGGCAATTAAGTCAGTATCCACAACCATCGAGTGCCATTGTATCTTTAGATCCAAAAGATGGCCGCATCAAAGCCTTAGTCGGTGGTTATAGTTTCGCACAAAGCCAATATAACCGTGCAGTGCAAGCGAAACGTCAAGTTGGTTCAAACATTAAACCTTTTATTTATTCAGCGGCATTAGAAGACGGTTACACACTTGCTTCAATTATAAATGATGCGCCTATCAACCATTGGGATAAAAGCCTAGGTGTTGCATGGCGACCTAAAAATAGTCCTGAAGTTTATAGTGGTCCGATTCGAATTCGTCGCGCATTAGCGCAATCAAAAAACGTCGTTTCAGTTAGATTACTTAGAGGCGTTGGCTTGCATCGCTCTGCCGATCATTTGCTTAAATTTGGCTTTGCTGATGAAGACATTAACCGCAGTGAATCTTTAGCATTAGGCAGCGCCGCAATTACACCATTAGAAATGGCACGCGGTATGAGTACCTTTGCAAATGGCGGTCATCTAATCGAGCCATATTTTATCAGTGAAATAACAGACGCATACGGTAACTCGCTGGGTAAAGCTCAGCCATTAATCGCATGTGATGAAGAGCTGCGTCTCGAAAATACCATGCAATGTGCACCACAAATTATCAGTGAACAAAATGCTTTCCTCGTCTCAAGTGCATTACATAGCGCGATTTGGGGTGGCGGTAGCTGGAAACACAAAACAGGATGGGTTGGTACAGGTTGGCGAGCGCAAGCTTTAAAGCGTAGAGACTTATCAGGTAAGACAGGTACCACCAATAACTCAGTGGATACTTGGTTCACAGGTTACAACCGTAATGTATTAACCACAGTGTGGGTGGGTTTTGACGATGCAAGTAAATCTCTTGGTCGCGCAGCCTATAACAGCAATTTAGGTAAAGGCCAATCAGTTGGTGCTGAAGCTGGCGCGATTACCGCACAGCCAGCTTGGGTGCGCTTTATGAAAACGGCACTTCAAAACGAACCGCTCGCACCGATTGACCCAGCACCAGGCTTAACTTCTGTTAGAGTTGATTTAAAAACTGGCTTATTAAGTTCGAAAAACGATCATACTAGCCGTTTCGAATACTTTGAGTCTGACACTGTACCGACTAAATATGTACAGCAAGATAAGTCAAAAACCCCATTCTCTTCTGACTCTTTACCTGAACAAGATGAGCTGTTCTAACAAATCAGCTATATCTAACGGTTAAACAAAAAATGCGAAGTGTCAAAAACACTTCGCTTTTTTGATTTTAAGCAACAGTCACTCGTGGCTATTTAAGATTCTGACATAACCAGAATAAGTCTGAGTGAATACCTGCTGCAGTCACTTCTTTACCAGCGCCTGGCCCTTGAATAACCAGAGGATTCGCATCATACCATAGGGTTTTAACTACAAAGATATTATCGCCTGGTGTTAAATTGGCAATCGCAGAGCCTTGTTCAGCAAACGCAATACCCACTTTTGCGTCAACCTTGCCATCTTCAGTGATACTTAATAAACCGGTATAACGCAGTTCGCAATTATTGGCTTTCGCCTGTGCAATCTTAGTCTCATAAAACGCGTCTAGCTCGTCTTTCTTAGCAAGAAAGTCTTGCCAGCTACCTGTAGCTAAATGCTCAGGCATTAATGGTTCTAAACCAATATCATCTACATCCAGTGAAAGACCAAGCTCTCGAGCTAAGATTAACAACTTACGCTGCATGTCTCGACCTGATAAATCTTCGCGTGGATCTGGCTCGGTATAGCCCATAGCTTGCGCTTCTAGCACTAAATCTGAGAAAGCTTTGCTGCCATCATACTCGCTGCACAGCCAAGACAAAGTGCCCGAAAACACCCCTTCGACCTGAGTGATTTTATCACCACTATTTTGCAAATCAGCTAATGCAAAGTTAACTGGTAAACCCGCACCAACACTGGTGTTATAACGCCAGAGTAAATTGCGCTCTTCAAGTTGCTGACGCAAAGATAAATACCAATCTTGTTGCGCTGTGCCTGCATACTTATTAGCACTGATAAGATGACAGTCACGCTTCACGAACTCTGGATATAACAAGCTAAATGACTCACTCGCAGTGATATCAATCACCACTTTATGTTCGTAGTCGAGCTCTTCAATACGCTCTAGCACTTCATTTTGCTCGTATGCTTGCGCTTCATTTTGCCACTGCGTTTGCCAATTATCTAAATTTAAACCACTGGCTGCAAATAGCATTTGCTGCGAGCGTAATAAACCAACGACTTTTAAATCAAATTGCGCTTGTAAACGAGCAACCTGAGTTTGGCACTGCTCAAGGAAAACCTCACCGACATTACCTAGACCCGCAATGATAACAGCCAGCTCTCGACCTTTGTTAACTAGTTTGTCATGTAAAATAGCCAAAACATCGCTGTCAATCGCTTGGTCAGTTAAGAATAGTGCATAATCTTCGTCACTGTGCGCAAATCTGAGTACTACGTCTTGATCTGCTAGTACTGATTTAGCCTGCACTTCTAACGCAGCTATGTCCGCCTTTGGTGCTACCAACGCAAAGCCTTGTAAATGGCTTTCAACCAAGGTGACACGGCCTGCAAAATATTGGCTGACTTGATGTGTAAAGGCACCTGGTAACAATAAAAACTCTTCGCCATTTTGAACAAAGTGATGAATGCTATGCTGAATAAGCTGACTCACTTCACGCACTTCATTTACACCTAAACGATCAACACGCACAAGATCTAAGTTATCAAATGAAGTAATAAAACGTTTCGCCTTACTGTAACCCGCTTTGACGATTTCAGTACCTGGTGCTTCAGGATCAAAACTGCTACGAACCTGTAACTTGATGCTGGTATTTTTCAAAGGCGATAGGGTTTTAGCATGCAATACAGGGTTACCTAAACGCGCTAATAAATTTGCCTGTTCACGACATACTTTAGGGTATTTAATTGCATTGCTGACTTTACGCGGATCGGTGCTGAACACACCTTGCGTATCTGTCCAGATAGAAACTGCTTCTGCATCGCTATAATTTGCTAACAATGTTGCGCTGTAGTCGCTGCCATTGCGTCCCAACGTCACAGTATTACCTTGGTCATCTGCAGCAATAAAGCCTGTGACCACAAAGATGTGATCGTTATCTAAGGTCGCTAAGCACGCTTGCTTATTTTGCTGATGCACTAACTGACCATTATGCACTGTAAATAACGTTCTGGCATCAATCGCTTGGGCTTGTAAACCGCTTTCAGATAGGTAGTTTGCTAGAATGCGCGCAGACCATAATTCACCATGTGCTAATAGCTCAGCTTCATTTAGAGTTTTACTGTTCGCGGCTTGGGTGATAACTTGTAATTCAGTCAATAGAGTATCGGCTAGTTGGCGCTGCTTTTCACCCTGGAATAATGCATTAATCAGTTCGATTTGATGGTTCTCAACCTGCAACAAAATATCGTTAAAACTTTGCTGCTCTTGCTGCTGATAGCTTTGCCATAGTTTAACTAGGGTATTGGTGGTTTTACCTGCAGCAGAAACCACAACACAATCGCCCAACTGACACTGACCAACCACGATTTGTGCGACAGCCTGATAACGCGAGGCCGAGCTTAAGCTCGACCCGCCAAATTTATGTACTACTCTTGTCATTTTCTTTTACCAAAGTGCCGGATGGGCAGGTGTTAACTTACAGGCTTTGCTATCAGCAGACGCAGGCGCTTTACCTGGCTGTGTTTTAGAAAAAGCCGCTTCGAGGTCTGCAAGTAGGTCAGCGACTTCCTCAATTCCGACAGAAATACGGATCAAAGTATCGCCGACACCCGCTTCTAGGCGTGCTTTAGGTTCCATGCCTGCATGTGTCATGGTCGCTGGGTGACAAATTAAGCTTTCAACACCACCTAAAGACTCAGCCAACGAGAATTCTTTCACTGTTGTTAAGAATGCCGCCGCATCTTCAAGACCACCTGCGATATCAAAACTCACCATGCCACCAAACCCTAATTGCTGCTTTTTAGCCAGTTCATGTTGTGGGTGTGATTCAAGACCTGGGTAATACACTTTGCGTACGTACTCAGATTGTTCTAAGTATTTGGCGATAGCTAGGGCATTTTCTTCATGCTGTTTAAGGCGCACTTTAAGGGTTCTTAAACCACGTAATGTCAGATAGCTATCGAATGGTGCGCCAGTAATACCAATGTTATTTGCCCACCAAGCCAGCTCTTCACCTAACTCTTGGGTTTTCGCAATCACGGCCCCACCAACGACATCAGAATGGCCGTTAATGTATTTCGTGGTCGAATGCACCACAATATCAACACCAAACGAAATTGGGTTCTGTAGCGCTGGAGATAAAAACGTATTGTCAGCCCCCACTAAAGCGCCCACTGCATGGGCTGCATTCACAACCGCCTCGATGTCTGTAAGACGAAGAATTGGGTTACTCGGCGTTTCAATCCAAACCAGTTTAGGTTTGATCTCTGCAATTTGTGCAAGACTGTCAGCGCGGGTTAAATCTAAAACCTTTATTTTTAACAAGCCACGCTTTTCAAGTGAGGTGAATAAACGATAACTACCACCGTAACAATCATGCGGAATAACTAAGGTATCATCGTGATTTAAAAGTTGTGTTACTAGGTGTACCGCTGCCATACCGGTCGCTGTGATGATGCCTTTTTCTCCGCCCTCAAGCTGGGCTAGTGCTTCAGCTAGAATATCGCGATTTGGGTTACCGCTACGACCGTAATCATAATCACGCTTAGTATCGAAATCAGCGAACGAATACGTTGTTGAAAGATAAAGAGGAGGCACAACCGCACCATGATGCTTATCGGCTTCGATACCATGTCTGACTGCGACTGTTGATTTATTGCGTTGGCTCATATCACCACCTAGTATATGGATGTTTAGACGTCTAAAAGGTTAGATGATCAAATTGGAGAAGTCAAAACATTTATACTGCTAAATGGCTATTTAACTAGAATTTGACTATCTTTTTTAAACCGATAAAATTTCGCCACCTCGTTAACTAATATTGTTAATAAGACTGGGTTTTTGACCATAAATCGGTACATTAACCTTAGTTTGAGTTGGGCGTTAGTCAAACTAAGTCAATTAAAGCCGTCGCAAACGAGCGTAGTCTTATTGGCAGTAATTACTCTTAAGGCATCAGAAAAATATTATGGCTAAATGGAATGGTGAATACATTCACCCTTATGCAGAGCATGGCAAAAAATCAGAACAAGTGAAGAAGATCACCGTATCTATTCCTTTAAATGTATTAAAAGTATTGACTGATGAGCGTACTCGCCGTCAGGTGAACAACTTGCGCCATGCAACAAACAGCGAGTTACTGTGTGAAGCATTTCTGCATGCCTTTACGGGTCAACCGTTGCCGAGCGATGAAGACTTACGTAAAGACAACCCTGAGAAGATCCCTGTTGAAGTGCGTAACATTATGAAAGAGATGGGCTTAGAGATCCCAGAGATTAACGAAGAAGGTTAGTCAGCTTTCTTGTTATTACAAAGAAAACATAAAAAAACCTCGCCATTGCGAGGTTTTTTATTAATCTAGTCTTTTCTAAGATTAAGATTCAAATTGTGCCATGTAGTTTTCTGGTAAATCGATTTGCGCAACGCCAGAATCAATCGCAGCTTGTGCCACAGCTTTAGCAATGCGAGGCAATAAACGCGGATCCATTGGCTTAGGAATAATATACTCAGCACCGAACTCTAGCGACTCAACATCGGCTGCTTTAAGTACTTGCTCAGGCACAGGCTCTTTCGCAATACCACGAATAGCTTCTACCGCAGCGATCTTCATTTTATCGTTAATCGCTGTTGCACGCACATCTAGTGCACCACGGAAGATAAACGGGAAACATAAAACATTGTTCACTTGGTTTGGATAATCCGAACGACCTGTCGCCATAATTAAATCGTTACGTGCACCATGTGCAACTTCTGGATTAATTTCAGGGTCAGGGTTTGAACATGCAAACACGACTGGCTTGTCTGCCATAAGCTTTAGGTCTTCTGGAGAGAGTAAGTCAGGGCCAGATACACCCACAAACACATCTGCTTCTGCAATTACGTCTTGCAGCGTACGCTTATCAGTGTTGTTAGCAAATAGCTTTTTATATTCGTTTAAGTCATCACGACGCGTATGGATAACGCCTTTACGGTCTAGCATGTAAATGTGCTCACGCTGTGCACCACATTTAATCAGCAGCTCCATACATGCGATTGCTGCAGCACCTGCACCTAAACATACAATGATAGCGTCATGAATGTCTTTGCCTTGTACTTCCAATGCATTCAACATACCCGCAGCAGTTACAATTGCAGTACCATGCTGATCGTCGTGGAATACAGGAATATCACAACGCTCTATGAGCGCTTTTTCAATCTCAAAACACTCAGGTGCTTTAATATCTTCAAGGTTGATACCACCAAAAGTGTCTGCAATATTCGCAACCGTATTAATGAAGTCTTCAGTGGTGCGGTGCTTTACTTCAATGTCGATTGAATCTAAGCCTGCAAAACGTTTGAATAGTAGCGCTTTACCTTCCATTACTGGTTTAGAAGCAAGTGGGCCTAAGTTACCTAAACCTAAAATTGCAGTACCATTACTGATCACCGCAACCATATTGCCTTTACCTGTATATCGGTAAGCATTAGCAGGATCTGCAGCAATTTCTCGAACTGGCTCAGCCACACCTGGGCTGTAGGCCAACGCAAGATCTTTAACTGTTTCGGCTGGTTTAGTTAATTCAACACTGATTTTACCTGGAACGGGATGAGCATGGTAATGTAAAGCTTGTTCACGAAAGTCTGACATGACGCGATTTTTTCCTGCAAAAGAAGTTAAAAGTGAGAGTGAAATAATTCGCAATAACTAAAAGATACTCGCTTTCTAGATATATTCAAGCAATTTCAGGTCTATCCACTTTTTAGCGAAATTTATCTGCAAGATACCGCAATTTTGCAGATTTTATGAAACATTCTTTTAGCTTTTTTGACATTTCATTGACCTAAAAAAGGGTCAATACGTTTAATAAACCAGCAATTTATACGACTAAAAATGTCACCATGCCAACCACAGAAAGAAAACTAAACTTAGCTACATTTACTGAATTTTAGACTCTTTTAAACACATTTAGGTAACTTTAAATCTCAATCAAAACCAGTTGAAGCAACCATTTCTTTGAGAAAGCTAAAGTCAATCTCGATAAAAAGTGCAAAGTTATGCATTTAGTTATTGCGCCATTTTCTACGGCTGCGCTATGAAAAAGGTTTGATGTATCAGAAATAATTTTGCAGAAGAACGATCAGATAAGCGATGCTAAGCCAGCAGGAAATAATGAATATTCAGAGGATTAATGAGTTTTATACCAATCCTCAATAATACTCAATAATACTCAATAATACTCAATAATACTCAATCATTTTGAGGGACTAAAACTGACGCTAGCTTCATTAAAAATTTCTTATTTAGAACAACTAAAAAGCAAAATTTTCGCCTTGCCTACATGGAAGTAGGTACCTCAGCGATAGCAGGACGCGTGAGCGGTGCTATCGACCAGTTTTCCTTGCCTCAAAATAGTTCGCTTAATTAAAAGGATTGGTATTAGACATAAAAAAAGCACCCAAATGGGTGCTTTTCTCAAACAAGCGATGCTTATTTCTTGCTGCTAAGAGCACCGAAACGCTTGTTGAAGCGATCAACACGACCACCTGTATCAAGGATCTTCTGCTTACCTGTGTAGAACGGGTGACATGCAGAACATACGTCTAGGTGAATGTCTTTACATAGTGTTGAACGAGTTTCGAATTTGTTACCACATGAACAAGTTGCTGTGATTGACTCGTACTTAGGGTGGATACCTTCTTTCATAGTAAACCTCTAGGTTAGGCCGTATCGCTCTCCAAACCCGAAGTTTGGCACCATACGTAGTTATATTCAAATTAGTGGACGCGTATTTTATTGAAGTAGCCAGAGATCTACAAGCAATAATTGCACAAAAAGTAAATAAATCCCCCGTTCATTACACCTAATCCAATGAACAGCAATTTACCGAGCGTTTTTCACTGGGATTTCAAGGTCTGCTTTAGTACATTATAACCATCTACTGCCATGTTCGAACATTCATGCTATTTATTGAAGTTGCCCTAAAAGTCCCACTACATAGAACCTTTGATTATAAAATCGACCCGAATATTACAGTTCAAAAAGGCTGTCGTGTATGGGTGACTTTTGCCAATAGAAAATTGGTCGCCATGGTCGTTGACATCAAGACTCAGTCAGATGTGCCCGATAATAAAATCAAAGCCATTACCTCTGTCATTGATCAGCGCCCTATTATCAGTGATGCTTATCTTACCTTTTTGAAATTTACAGCACGTTATTATTGCCATTCGCTAGGTGAAACTATTTTTACTGCGCTACCAGCATCTCTGCGTCAAGGTGAGCATCCAGATAAAACCCAAGTGCCCGATTACACACTCACTGAGGAAGGAAAAGCATCTCTCAAGCTTCGCGCTAAAAAGCAATTAGCACTGATTGAGCATTTAAAAGGCTCGGGCGTTACGAGCCTCACTGAGTTAAAAGCATTAGGGTTTACAACACAACAAATAAAACCGCTCAAAGAGAAAGGCTTTATTATAGAAGCCATTAATCACTGTGAAGCTTGGTCGTCAAACACACTTAAGATTGCAAGCAAACCGCGTCTAAATGAAGAGCAAGCTGCAATTTGTGCCGCCGTGAATCAACAAGTGGGTTATCGTACTTTCTTAATCGAAGGCGTTACAGGCAGTGGTAAGACTGAGGTCTACTTACAATGTTTAGAAAAAGTACTTAATGCTGGTAAACAGGCATTGGTTTTAGTACCTGAAATTGGCCTAACGCCACAAACCGTCAATCGCTTCAGGCGCCGCTTTCCAAATACTCCGATTGATTTATGGCATTCAAATTTAACTGATAATGAGCGCTTACACACTTGGCGACGTGCTGAACAAGGTAGTAGCGCTTTGGTTATCGCAACTCGTTCAGGGATTTTCTTACCTCTTAAGGGGTTAGGCATGGTCGTGGTAGATGAAGAGCATGATGGGTCTTTTAAACAGCAAGATGGACTGCGTTATCACGCTCGAGACTTGGCCGTTTACCGCTGTGCGACACAGCAAATACCACTTTTATTAGGCACTGCAACCCCCGCACTCGAAACCCTACACAATGCACTCAATGACAAATACCAATTGGTGTCGCTGACTAAGCGTGCGCAAACCAAAGTTGATAACGCCTACTTGTTGGTTGATATGAAAGGCCAACCGCATCAAAATGGTTTTGCACCAACTACTTTACAGCATATTGAACGTACGCTTGCACGTGGCAAGCAAGTGATGGTGTTTTTAAACCGACGGGGTTATGCGCCTACTTTAATGTGTCATGAGTGTGGCTGGCTCAGCGAATGTCACCGCTGTAGTGCCAGTGCCACCTACCATAAAGGCATGTCACGCTTAGTGTGTCATCACTGTGGTGAGCAAAGCTATGTGCCACCCCAGTGTGTTGACTGTGGCAGTACCAATATTTTGCCAGTGGGTTTGGGCACTGAACAAGTTGAACAGTTTTTAGAAGCACAGTTTCCCGACACGCCACTGAGCCGTATAGATCGAGATTCAACCCGCCGTAAAGGCGCACTCGAAGAAGCCCTCAATGAAATTAATGAAGGTGGCGCACGTATTCTGGTTGGCACTCAAATGCTGGCGAAAGGTCACCACTTTGCCGATGTTAGCCTAGTGGTAATTTTAGATGTCGACAGTGGTTTGTATAGTAGTGACTTTAGAGCCACTGAGCATATGGCTCAATTAATCACTCAAGTCGCAGGTCGTGCTGGACGCAGTGGTGAACCCGGCACGGTATTATTACAAACTCATTATTGCGAACACCCGCTGTTACAAGATCTAGTCAATAATGGCTACGGCGACTTTGCCCGTTATGCACTCAAAGAGCGTGAAGAAGTTGCCTTACCACCATTTTCTTTCTTAGCTTTAATACGCGCCGAAGCTAACAATGCCAAATTAGTCATCGACTTTTTATCGGATCTGGTTCCTGCAAGCCCATTCTCTGGTATACAATTGCTTGGACCAATTCCCGCGCCGATGGAGCGTGTGGCAGGAAAATATCGATATCAATTACATATTCAAGCGCAGGATCGTGCAATTCTTCATAGTTACTTAACTCAGTTATTAGCCTATGTAGATAAGCATCCATTAGCAAACCGACTGCGCTGGAGTATAGACATAGATCCTATGGATACTTATTAAGTAACTTATGGCACAACACGACTTTATAAATAAAAAGCCCAAAGGCAGAAACACCAAAAAAGCGGCACCTAGCCCAAAACCCGTCTCAAAATTGCTTATCTTGCTGGCTTTATTGCTCGTTGGCGGTTTTGCATATGGCCTCTGGTATATCACACAAAATGCCGACCCTAAAAAAGTAGAAGAAGCCGCCAAACCAGTCGCTAAAAAAGAGCAACCGGTGGCGAAGCCAAAACCTAAAGATCCTGATTTTATTCAAGAGATTAAAGACGCTGAGATCAAAGTAGAAATTAAAGAAGTCAAAAAACGCGGTCCATACCAGATGCAATGTGGTTCATTCAGAAAACACGAAGACGCAGAGAGCATGAAAGCACAAATTGCTTTTGTTGGCCTAGTGGCTGAAATCCGCAGAACCGAAGGGTCAAATGGTGTCTGGTTTAGAGTACGTCTAGGCCCTTATGAAAGTAAGCGACAAGCGGAAAGCGATAAAAATAAGCTCAAGCGTATCAACATCGTAAGCTGTGGAATTTGGGGCTGGACTTGATTTCTCACTAACAGCCCATATACCTACAGCAATCTAAGATATTTAAGTAAGACAAGTGTGAGTTAACGCACAGTAAGGAATTTTATGACTACTATCGTAAGCGTGCGTCGTGACGACAAAGTTGTTATCGGCGGCGACGGTCAAGTGTCACTTGGCAATACTGTAATGAAAGGTAATGCCAAAAAAGTACGCCGTCTTTATAACGGTAAAGTATTAGCGGGTTTTGCCGGTGGTACTGCAGACGCATTCACTTTATTTGAGCGCTTTGAAAGCAAACTAGAAATGCACCAAGGCCATTTAACCAAAGCTGCAGTGGAAATGGCGAAAGATTGGCGCAGCGACCGCGCCCTTCGTAAACTAGAAGCCCTACTGGCAGTTGCCGATGAAACCGCTTCATTGATCATCACAGGTAACGGTGACGTAGTGCAACCAGAGCATGACTTAATCGCCATTGGTAGTGGTGGTAATTTTGCACAATCTGCTGCAACAGCACTATTAGAGAATACAGATCTAAGTGCACGTGAAATTGTAGAAAAAAGCCTAAAAATTGCTGGCGATATTTGCGTATTCACTAATAATTTCCAAACCATAGAAGAACTATAGAGGATTGCCATGACTGCGATGACCCCAAGAGAGATCGTGCACGAGTTAAATCAGCACATTATCGGTCAAGATAAAGCCAAAAAAGCCGTGGCAATTGCACTTCGTAACCGCTGGCGTCGTATGCAACTTGACGACGATTTACGCGCTGAAGTTACACCAAAAAATATTCTAATGATCGGCCCTACAGGTGTCGGTAAAACGGAGATTGCACGCCGTTTAGCAAAACTTGCCAACGCGCCTTTCCTAAAAGTTGAAGCAACTAAATTCACTGAAGTAGGCTATGTAGGTAAAGAAGTTGAAACTATCATCCGTGATCTGGTTGATATCTCAATCAAAATGACGCGTGAGCAACAAGCGAAAAAACACCAACATCGTGCTGAAGAAGCCGCAGAAGAACGTATTCTTGATGCGCTTCTTCCACCTGCAAAAGACGCATGGGGTGAAGCTCAGCCTGCAGAAAATAGCAGTACACGTCAGGTATTCCGTAAGAAGTTACGTGAAGGCCAACTGGATGACAAAGAAATTGACATTGATGTTGCTGAAGTCCCACCACAAGTTGAGATCATGGCACCACCTGGCATGGAAGAAATGACCAATCAACTACAGGGTCTTTTCCAAAATATGGGTGGCGACAAGCGTAAGAGCCGTAAGCTGAAAATCAAAGATGCTTTCAAGCTTCTTGTTGAAGAAGAAGCCGCTAAAATGGTGAATCAAGAAGAGCTAAAAGAACAAGCTATTTTTGCCGTAGAGCAAAACGGTATTGTATTCATCGATGAAATCGACAAGATCTGTAAACGCGGCGAAGCACAAGGTCCAGACGTGAGTCGCGAAGGTGTACAGCGTGATTTACTGCCTCTAATTGAAGGCTCAACGGTCAGCACGAAACACGGTATGGTTAAAACTGACCACATTCTTTTCATTGCCTCTGGTGCATTCCAAATGGCTAAACCTTCAGACTTAATTCCTGAGTTACAAGGTCGCTTACCTATTCGTGTAGAACTAGAAGCACTTTCAGCTGCTGACTTCAAACGCATTCTAACTGAGCCACACGCGTCGCTTACTGAACAGCAACAAGCACTTCTAGGCACTGAGCAAGTAACTATCGACTTTACTGATGATGCGCTCACTAAGATTGCAGAAGCCGCATGGCAAGTGAACGAGAAAACAGAAAACATCGGTGCGCGTCGCCTTCATACTGTGATGGAAAAGCTGATGGAAGAAATCTCTTTCGATGCTTCTGAGAAGACAGGTTCAACGCTGTCTATCGATGCAAGCTATGTTGAGCAGCATTTAGATATGCTGGTACAAGATGAAGACTTAAGCCGCTTTATTCTTTAAGTCTAGCAAAGAATATGCGTTACTATTAAGCGGGGCCTGTGCCCCGCTTTTTTGTAAGACAAAAAATACTCATTGAGAACAGTCATGTATATTGTCAATAAACTTCACTATCATACCGCTTCCAAAGCGCTCGACATTCATTTCGATGATAAACAAGTATTCACATTAAGCTGTGAGTATTTACGAACACACTCTCCTTCTGCTGAGGTGCAAGGCCATGGTAATCAATCTAAAGATCCACTGAATCTAGTATTGAATAAACAAGAGGTGGCCATCAAAAAACTTGAGCCTGTTGGGCATTATGCCATCAGACTGATTTTTGATGACGGCCATGATTCTGGGCTGTATAGCTGGCAGTATTTACGTGCCTTATCAGAAGAGCAGACTGAACGTTGGCAGAGATACCAAGCGAGGGTTGAGGACTATCACGCCAATCAAGATCGTATTCCAATCAAGTTCACGCCTTAATACCAATCCGCAATAACACTTAATCATTTTGAGGGATTAAACCTGACGCTAGCTGCGTTAAAGATTTCTCATTTAGAACAACTAAATAACGAAATCTTTGCCTTGCTACCAACAAGGTTTTCTTGCCTCAAAATAGACCACTTAGTTAAGCGGACTGGTATAATCTGGAGTGCTAAAACTTGAATATAAAAAAACGCAGCAAACGCTGCGTTTTTTAGTTTTATTAGCAATCTAGTAGCGGTACTTAGCAACCGCCTCATGTAGTACTTTGGCTTGTTCTGAAACCTCTTCACTACTTTGAGCGTTACTCTGTGCATGCTCAGATGCAACTTGCGCAATATCGCGAATGCGAACTACGTTCTTATTCACCTCAGACGCAACTTGATTCTGTTCATCAATGGCTGTTGCGATGTGCGTGCTCATTTCCATAATGGTTTGAACATCTGCCGTAATCGAGCTAAGCAACTCACCAGCCTTCTCGGCCTGAGAGACACTCTCACTACCTTGAGAACGGCATTGTTGCATGATACTTACAACAGACTGAGTGCGCTCTTGCAGAGTAGAAATGATACTCTCAATTTCTTGTGTTGAATCTTGCGTACGTTGCGCAAGTGATCGAACCTCATCTGCAACTACCGCAAAGCCTCGACCTTGCTCACCTGCACGTGCGGCCTCAATTGCTGCATTCAAAGCAAGCAAGTTTGTTTGCTCTGCAATACCACGAATAACGTCTAATACTGAGCCAATTGTTTCAGCGTCACGCTCAAGCTGCGAAACCACATCTGATGCGCCACCTAATGAATCAGATAAGGCCATAATACGCTGAATTGTCGCATCGACTTCTACTCTACCTTGTTGCGCATTGCCATTGGTTGACTCAGCTTTATTCGCTGCAGCTTCAGTATTATGCGAAATATCTTGAATCGTCGCCTGCATCTCAGTCGCTGCAGTCGCCACCATATCCGCCTCATGCAGCTGCTCATGCATACCCGCACTGGTTTGTGCGGTGGTTTCACTTAAATGATGAGTCGCTTCATTAATTGTGCCTAAAGCCGTGTTTACTTCTGAGATCAGAATCTTAAAGTCATCTATCAAGCTATTAAAGTCTTCTGTCATCGTGGTAATTTCATCATTACCTGTCGATTCAATTTTAATCGCTAAATTGTTTTCACGGCGAATTCGCTCAATGGTTTGATAGACACGCTCCACAGGCCCAATGATTGAACGACTGGTAGAAAGTACCAAAATCATGACGATGATCGCTGCGACTACAAATATACCTATGGCAGCAGCTTGCGTTGATTTCGCGTTATCTTCGATAGCTTGCTTAGTTTGCAATACGATATTTTCAACCGTTGCATCACCTTGCTTGACGATTTTAACCATCTCACCCAGTGCACCGCTATCAAGTGATACGCCTAGCTTAACTTGTGCATCAACCAGGTTGGTAAATTTATTTTTATACTCTAAAAGTAACGGCGCTAAACCGTAGGGCTGTAGTTTAGGGTAAAGCTCATCGTAGGTTTTATTAAATTTACCTAAGTATTTGGTATCTAGACGAAGCATAAAGTCTTTTTCTGCACGTCTTAGTTGTAGCATCAAGCTTAGTAATTCGAAGTTGTTATGCTGCTTCAATCCTGTTTCGACTTCATGCACAGCAGAACGTAACGCACCATATAGCGCATCTTTAGGATGTAAACCGATTTTCTTTTGCAAATCGACTACAAGATCAAACGTTTCTTTGTAAGATCGACTTAAACCTAGAAATTTTTCAAGCTCTCCTTGGTCTATAGATAAATCATTTAATAGAGCGTTTAACTGATCTATTTTTGTAATTAAGTGCTGATATTCTTTATCAAATTGACTAAGCGCTTCCGTGTCCTTATAGAATAGAAAATTCTTTTCATACTTGCGCATGGATAACTCATGAATTTCAAGCTCTTCAGCGTACTGAATTGCTTCATTGAGTTTAAGCATTGTGCGAGCTTCAAAGATAATCACCGCTAGCATTACCAGCATTGCAATGCCAACAACAATTGCATTGAGCTGTAAACGCCTTTTGATGGTTAAATTTTCTAATAAGGCCATACTGTTACCTAAGGTTATAAAACATATCTTTAGTATAGACCAAGGCTGAAAGTTAGGCTTTTAGATTTCACGTAAAAACAATAAAAAAGTGCCAACATGTGCAATAATTAAACGACTTATTCTTTGGAACTATCCAACCTTTAATGAATTCCAAGCAAAATCATGCAATGCGCTGACATCATGCCATTGCTCAGCTTTAATCCACTCAACAAGGGCACATGGATCTGCTGAAAAATCCACCGACTTTTTAGGCGCTGTGTCCAAAAAATCTTCAACCGCATTGGCATTTAAGTAATGCATCTGTTTTGCCCAGCCAAGCTTAATTAATAAACTTGCATCAATCACCTGTGTGAGCTCTTGCTCAAGCGGTTTAATTAATAAGCTTTTTCCCATATTCAGTGCCGCATTCAGCACTTCAAATTGCGCATGTGCAATCACGCCTTTGCAACTTTTCATATCATGTAATAACTGCTCATGATCATCGGGCCGGTAATGAATATTACCCACCGACCTCACCTCTGCTACTGGGTGAAAACAATAAAATTCCGTATTTGGAAAACTTGTCAGCAATGCCTCTATCGCCTCTAACTTTTCTGACGGCAAATAAACGACCACCTTATTTTTAATACAAGTCGTGTCATAGCTTGGCACAATAGGCGGTAAAATATTTTTCGCAAAAGGGATCCAATGAAACCCTAGACGGTAATCAGCAGGGACTAACCATTGCTGCCAAATTCTAGTTAGATTCGCCCCTTCAAAAGGCAGTTGGTGATGATTTACTGCAACATGATGCCCCAAAGCAAGCACAGGGATCCCTGAGAGCTTTGCCGACCAGGCGACAATCGACTCATTGTCAGTGATCACTAAGTCATAATTTGCGACTTTAAAATACGCTCGATGAGTGAAAATATCTGAGACTTTTTGCCTAAAGGTTTTAGTAAAGCGATTTGGCTTATGTCGCACCAAGCAACTACCCACTTTGAGCGCTTCAATTTCAGCAATTACTTGCTTACTCATAGGCTTTGACAAGCTATTGCCTGACAGGATCACGTCTGTGTTTACCTGATGCGCTTTGAAGCATTTAATCAACAAAAGTGTTTGCTGTAATTGTGCAAGATCGATGATTTTTGCTGCATATAACACTTTCAATGCAATTCACCTTATTCATTCCTTGTGGCAAGAACACCAGGACGTTGTCATAACTGGTACTTCTTACACAAAACCGTTGTCTACTGATTAAACTTTAGACTTTAAAAATAACAGTTGGGTGAACTTTTTAAGACACTATTATGGAATTCAATAGAGTTTGATTGAACGCACAAAGTGCCTGCTTTTACAGCAATTTTGCCATTGCTATGAGCTTGCATCAGAGTATACTTGAACAAACACATACTCTCTGGAGAACTCAATATGGACTACAGCACATCTGACTTATGCGATCATTTTGCAGATGCAATCGATGTACTTGAACCCATGTTCATTAACTTTGGTGGACACTCTGCATTTTGCGGTCGCATCGTCACAGTGAAATGCTTTGAAAACAGCGAACTAATTCAAGAGATTTTAGAACAAGACGGGACAGGCAAAATTCTATTAATCGATGGCGGAGGCTCTTCGCGCCGTGCACTGATTGATATCGAACTAGCAGAACTGGCTGTAGAAAATCATTGGCAAGGTATTGTTGTTTATGGTGCAGTTAGACATGTTGATGAGCTCGAAGAGTGTGAACTAGGCATTCAAGCGATAGCTTCTATTCCTGTCGCTGCAGATAGCCAAGGTAGTGGCGAGCAAGGTGTCCCCGTCAACTTTGCAGGTGTTTCGTTTTATGAAGACGATTATCTATATGCTGACAGCACAGGGATTATCATTTCCGCCGAAGAGCTGGTACTCGAAGATGCGCTTGAAGAAGTCGAAGCATAATGAGTCATTGGTTAATTCGATATAGCGAAGCTGACATAAAGAGCTTTACCACCAGCAGAACGAATGAAACTCGTTTTTGGCAATCAATCTCTTATTTAGACCAATCAGCGCCTTTAGAAAGTGCACTAAAAGATGCGGCAGAGTTTGGTATTAAGTATGTTTTACTCGGTATTAACGAGGACATAGGTCCAAGAGCAAACTGTGGTCGCGGAGGCGCAACACAAGGTTGGCAAGCATTTTTAAAACGCTTTATAAACTTACCTAGCAATGAGTTTTTAGATCCAAAATCAGTATTGCTGTTAGGCGAAGTCAATTGTGATGATTTGCAATCGCAAAGTGAAACATTGGATAACGCAAATGTCGAAGGTTTAGCACAGTTAAGAAGACTATGTGGCGAATTAGATGAACGAGTAACAGCCGTTTTGAAACCGGTTTTTGATGCTGGTTTAGAAGCCATTGTCATTGGTGGTGGCCACAATAATTGTTACCCAATTTTAAAGGCCTTAAGCACCAGTGAAGCTAAGTCATGTAATGCCATTAACTTCGACCCACATGCTGATTTTAGGGCCATTGAAGGTCGTCATAGTGGCAACGGTTTCAACTATGCATATCAAGACGGATATTTACATGATTACCATGTGGTTGGTATGCATGAGCAAAAAAATAACCAAACCATTATCAGCTCACTGACTAATGCCGGGTTTACATACACCACTTACCAAACTCTACAAGTTATGCGCAGCCGTAGTTTAACTTCAGACTGCACACACAGTTTAGCCCGCTTTAAAATTGATAAACCATTAGGTATCGAAGTTGATGTAGACGCCATTAGTGGCATGCCTGTTAGCGCTTTCACGAATTGTGGTTTTTCTGTCAGCGATGCAGAACATTTTGTTTATCTGGGTGCAACGCACAGTGCTAGCCGTTATTTACACCTGTGTGAGGCAGCACCTGCGACACATCCGAACGGTTTAGAGCAAGGCATAACTGAAGCTGGGCAAGTTTTAAGTGGTCTAGTCTGTAGTTACTTGTTGGGTAAACAGCAAGGGTAGCACAACGCTACCCCTTTTTAGTGATCAACTGAATGATGGTGCTCAAGCTGATACTGCTTTATCCAGCTCAACATACCCACACTACTCAACGGCCTTTCGAAATAGTACCCCTGAGCGGCAAAGGTATTTAAGCTTTGCGCAAAGTTAAGCTGCTCTTGGCTTTCAACGCCCTCACAAATAACCGCACAATCTAACTGATGCTGCATGTCTACCAACCCTCTGACAATGCCTCTGAGTGCACCTTGATGTTGATGATCTCGGGTAAGAGACTGCCCTACTTTGACGTAATCAACGGTTAGTTTAGGTAACTTAGCCAATACCAGCGGAGCCTCACCGAAGCCGTCTACACACAGACGAACACCGATGCTGCGAAGACGTGCTATCATGGCCACGCCCTGTGCATCCAAAGACATAAACAGAGCTGAAGGGCACTCTATTATTAAATCACCGGCTTCAAGATGGTGAGTCAGCAGTACATCGTCTAAAAACTCAATAAATTCTTCATGCAGCATTTCTGGACCAAAAACATTGACGCTCAACGCCATTTTGATCCCTTCCATTTTTAGCGCCATCGCAATCTCCGCTGCTCGCTCTATCACAAACTGAGCAACAGGCAAGGCTAACCCTGCAATGCGAATATCATCGATGAACTTACCAGCAGCTAAAATCCCCTGCTTTGGGTGCTGCCAACGTAACAATAGTTCTAGGAACTCGATACCATTGTCGCTATGACGAATAATCGGTTGAAAATATAGCTCGAGCTGATCTCTGAAGTCGTGATGAGTAAGCTCAGCCAAACGCGCTTGCTGCTCTTGTTTCGCTGTTCGCATACTATTTTGATATTCTGTCACGACCTTATTAGGCTCTGAATCGAGCGCTAAGAATGCACACGTGATGGCACTATCAAAATCACTGACCTTATCAGCGAAAGAGACATAACTTGCTTTGGCTTTTATTTCTATGGTGCAATGACCTACGTTAAACGGCTTTAACGTAGTTTGCACTATGGCACCTATTACTTGTTCATGGAGATGTTGCTGATGGGCCAAGGAGCATAAGAACACAAAGTTTAATCCTCCTAAGTGCGCAAGCTTAGCGCATTCATCACCTTGTTCTATATTTACAATGTCTTCGTTTTGCAATTGCTGCTTAATTCGGTTCGCTGATTGCGCAAGTAATAAATCGCCGTACTCTCGACCTAAGTGAAAATTCACCTGTTCAAACCCTTCGAGGCGGATCATCACTAATACAATAGGAGATGCATCTTTCTCTGTGTGAGTATAATAAGCATCTCTCAGCGCACTTCTCGGGGGCAAACCCAGCACATCTTGCTTTCTTAATTCGCCCTGCTCTGGTATATCTGAGGCGCCATTTTTACTGGTTTTTATAGAGAACTCATAAAGCTGTGCGATATAAACTAAGAGTAAAGGCAGTAATGTTAACTGAATTGGCCAGTACCACACTACCGCCCCACCTAATAACAGTAAATATGCCGCCGCTGCGAGGAACGACACCACAAGTAAAAGTTTTGAACCAAGTTTAAGCGCTAGGTAGAGGTGGCCGAATATCACCAGAGAGATGGCATATGTAGCCCACATATTGGGAAGCAATGCAGTGAAAGCCACCAGCATAGTGACAACATGAAGTGCACGACTTGATTGCGAATGGGTAAGGATAATTAAAGCGATACTGCCCATTAACACTAACCCACCTAAAAATGCGGTTAGTAGTGCCAGCTCCCCCTGTTGCAATCCATTGAATACAGGAAAGCTGGTCAATGTACCTAGTAAGGTCATCACCAACTTTCACCTATAAATTAAATACTTCTTATTGAATCAGTTTACCTGAGATCCACAAATTTGATAGCTCATTTACACCAAATTGATAACTTAATTGCGCTGGTGTTGCAATATCCCACAGAGCTAAATCGGCTCGCATGCCCACTTTAAGCATACCTCGATCTGCCAGCCCTAATGCTTTCGCAGCGTTTACCGTTACCCCCTGCAAAGTCTCTTCTGGTGTTAATTTAAAGAAAGTACAGCCCATATTTAGCATCAAGCGCAAAGAGCACAGCGGTGCAGTGCCTGGGTTAAAGTCACTGGCGATCGCCATCGGGACCTTATATTGACGAAGTAACTCAATCGGTGGCATTTGTGTTTCTCGCAGAAAATAAAAAGCACCAGGTAATAACACTGCAACCGTTCCGGCATCGGCCATCGCTTTTACACCTGCTTCATCAAGATACTCAATATGATCTGCCGATAGGCCCTTAAACTCAGCAACCAACTCCGTGCCATGTTGATTCGATAATTGTTCAGCATGGCACTTCACAGGCAAGCCTAACTGACGTGCTTTCTCAAATACCCGCTTTGTCTGCGCATAACTGAATCCTACATTTTCACAGAATACATCCACCGCATCTGCCAAATTAAGCTCAGCCACTTTTGGCAACATGACATCGCATACTAAATCGATATATGCATCTGAATCATGTTTAAACTCAGGCGGTAATGCATGTGCGCCTAAAAATGTACTTTGAATATCAACAGGGTGGTTGTCATTTAAGACTTTATTCACTTCAAGTAACTTAATTTCAGTGTCTAAATCTAAGCCATACCCCGACTTACTCTCAACCGTCGTTACGCCTTCGCTCAACAAGCTATTTAAACGATTCTTCCCAGCAACAAACAAGGTTTCTTCATCCGCCTCTCTAGTTGCTCGAACGGTACTGGCAATACCACCACCTTGTTGTGCTATCTCTTGGTAAGAAACACCATTTAGACGTTGTTCAAACTCACCAGCGCGGTTTCCTGCAAAAAGAATATGCGTATGACAATCTATTAGGCCCGGCGTTAACCATTGCCCCTTTGCGCTGATCACAGGTATCGCTAATGCATCGAACTCAGGCAAGTCACTTTGCTTGCCGAGCCAAGCAATTTTATCGTCTTTGATTATCAATGCGCCTTGCTCAATAGCACCATAAGGAGCATCTACATTGCTATCCATGGTTGCCAAATTAACATCGGTGATCACTAAATCTGCTTCAAACATCACTGCCTCATTAGAGTTTGTTTAATTGCCTATAAGCCTATCATGCAAACTTGTATATACAAGAAATCTGTGCCATTTTTAATGGCATATACTCTCTATTTAGTTATCTAGTATGGCCAACGAACCTAAATTTGCATTGATAAAGCAGCATATCACCGACCAAATTAGTGCCGGTATTTGGAAAGAGGACCAACGTGTTCCCTCTGAAAATGAACTTGCTGAGCAATTTAGTGTGAGCCGTATGACCGCCAGACGCGCATTGAGTGAGTTGACTGACAGTGGGGTATTAACCCGAAGTCAAGGTTTAGGTACATTTGTAGCCAGCCTCAAATCACAGTCTTCTATATTAGAGATTAAAAATATCGCCGATGAAGTAAAAGAGAGAAGTGGTGCGTACAGTGCTGAGGTCTTGGCCCTAGAAGAAATCGCTGCCATGGCGCCTATCGCTATTGCACTCGGTGTTGATATAGACAGTAAAGTCTATCGCAGCGTGATTGTTCACCACGAAAATGGCCAAGCACTCCAAGCTGAAGAGCGCTTCGTCACCCCAGCACTTGCACCTGATTATCTGGCACAAGATTTTACTATCGTCACACCACATGAATACCTTTCGGCAGTGGCGCCGCTGACTGAAGCAAAACACACTATCGAAGCCATTATGCCAAGCCAAGATGTTTGTCAGTGGCTTGGCTTATATAACGAAGAGCCTTGCTTACAAATGATCAGAAGAACATGGAGTGCTAATGGTATTGTCAGCTTTACTCGGCTCATTTCGCCGGGCAGTAAATACCGTCTCGGCGGTCATCTCACCTTTAAGAAAAAGGTAAAATAACGCACAGTTAAATCTCAGCTTGGTAGCAAAAACCCAAGGCTTCAATGGCTGAACCATCTATCACTCTTGCACTGGCGATGTCACTTGCAAATGAAGGGGGCTGCGTGCCTAACTTAACGCATCTTTGCTGGTAATAATCTTGACGAGTTGGGTGGTTAGGATGACACACGTTATAGACGCTATCGGCTTCTGCCCAGTTGAATATTACCGTCTCAATAGCTGCAACGACATCGGCTTGGTGCACCATGTTTACAGCAGCTTGACTGCTACTTTTAAGTGTTTTACCCGCAACAAATTGCCCTGGTTCTCGATTTGGCCCCACCAGTCCCGCCAAACGCAAAACCTTCCCCTTGGCATCAAATACTTTTTGCTCTGCTGCAAGTAAAATCTTTTTACGCGTGGTTTCACTGTCTAATTCACCACTTTCGGTATAGGTCCCATCTAGCTCTGAATACACACCTGTACTTGAGCATAACAAAAAACCTTTACACGCTAATTCATCAGAAAGCCTTAACGCAGCAGATAGAGTTTCAAGATAATTGCTGTCAGCATGACGTGCTCTTGGAGGAATAGCGCACACCCAATAAGCCTCTTTTAAATCCACAGAATGAATTAATTTATCTTCTTGCAATGCAAATTGTCGAATGATGGCACTACTGGAGTGTGAGCCACGGCTTGTACCCTGCACTTGCCAATTAGCTTGTATAGCTCTATCGATTAATGCACTTCCCAGCCAACCAGCCCCCAAAATAACTAGCTTCATCTCATACCTCTGTATTAATTTAAAACCGCAAAGTATTATTATAGGAACAATATAACGTCAATCTTATGTTAACTGTGGTCAAAGCGACTCAGATATGATTTGATTGTGTAGTGCGGTTACCAATAAAAAGAATATATCATGCTTAACAACTTATCCCTCAGGAGAAAAATACTCCTACTGATCGGTGGTACAATTTCTGTGCTGCTTATTATCGCCTCCAGCTACTTTGTAAATCACCTAGCAACGATTTCTCGCGACAGTGTTGAACGTGAAGCACAAAGCTATATTTATGCTGAAAAACTGTCGATGGAATCGTTTTTCGCCCAATACGGTGAACTAGTCAGCACCTTTGCACAAAGCGCCCATGTTGTAGACTTTTTTGAGCAATACACCGAGCGCGAAGCTGAGTTATCAAGTCAACCAGGTTATAACCTAGTGAATAGAGATTTTGATAGGCTGACGGCAAACAATGATAATGTGCTGTCAACTTTCTTTGCGTCTGCTATCACAGGTGAGTACTTCAAAGAGAACGAACGTACCTCTCATTTCTCTGATGGTCGTCCATATTTTGCTTATAAGCGTGGATGGTGGCCTGAGGCTATGGCGATTGGTAAGTTGCATGTTAGCCCGGTTTCAGTCGATGCGAACACAGGCGACGTATCTGCTGTGATCAAACTACCTGTCTACAATTCATCTCGTAAGTTATTGGGGATAGCAGGTATTGATTTGCAAATGGAACAAATCAATCAGTTGGTTGAGCAGATCCGCTTCCAAGGTCAAGGGTACGGCTTCCTGCTAGATAACAACTTAAACGTTGTTCATTTATCAAAGCAAACTGGCCACAAGCTGTCTATTACTGATGAGGGTCCGAATGGAAAAGAAGGCCTAGACGGGCTAGAAAAACAGTTTTCAGATACCAGTGGCTTCCGTGCATTAAATTCTGAAATTAAAAATAATGAGTCAGGCACGTCAGTTGTTACCTTCAAAGGCCAAGACTATTACGTAGTGTATAACAGTGTAAAACTCGATGAACCATTACTTGATTGGCATGTGGGTGTCATGATCCCAGTATCATTTATTGAAGAACCGGTAAACGAAGCCGTCATGAGTACCGTTATCGCATTCCTAGTGATTATTAGCATTGTGGTTCTTATGATCTTATGGGCGACACAAATGATCACCAAACCGATTGTGTCTCTTGCCGATACTATGCGTGACATTGCGTCAGGTGAAGGCGACTTAACGCGCCGGATCAATATTGAAAGCAACGATGAAGTTGGTCAGCTTGCTTCCCATATGAACACCTTTATAGAGAAGCTGCGTGCCATGATGCAAACCACAGCGCAACAAGCCTCTCAGCTAGGTCATGCCTCTGAGCAATTAAGCTCTGTGTCTGCCAGTACCAATAGTGAAATCCAACAAGAGAAAGAGCAAGTTGACAGCGTCAGTGCTGCGGTAACAGAAATGGCCGCAACTGTGACTGAAATCTCACGCAACGCACAAGAAGCAAGTCATGCTGCTGAGCAAGTACAGAACATGACAAATGACGGCGCGACGCGCTCAAGCCAAGCACAAACAGTGATGACGGAATTGGCTAGCCACATCGGTGAGGCTGCGAAAGTTGTTGAAGGTCTTGAAAAAGAAACCACTAACATTGGCGCGGTAATTGACGTGATCAATGGCATTGCAGAACAAACCAATTTACTGGCACTCAACGCTGCGATTGAAGCGGCACGTGCTGGTGAACAAGGTAGAGGCTTCGCAGTAGTTGCTGATGAAGTGCGCTCACTGGCAAGTAGAACGCAAGAATCGACAGACGATATTCGCAATATGATCACGCGACTACAACAAATTGCACAGCAAGCATCAACCATGATGCAACAAGGCCAAGATCAGGCTGAAGGCTCTGTATCACAGACGCAAGAAGTGCTCGATTCATTGCAAGAAATCGCCAGCTCTGTAGCAACAGTTCAAGATCAGAGCCATCAGATTGCAACCGCGACTGAGCAGCAGACTATTGTGGCTGAAGACATTAACACCAGCTTAAATGCAATTAATGACCTAGTTAACAGCACTGCTAATCACGCTCACACTTTGGCTGATGAGGCACATGATCTAAATGGATTGGCTAAATCACTTAATAGTACGGTAAACCAATTCAAGCTTTAACTATTCTGAGCAGGGCATGATTTATGCCCTGCTTTGCTACAGATCAAAACCGACCTTCACTTCTCGTCATACACTACACGCTCTAATCTAATAGATGAGTGCGTATCGTGATTAATTTACCAACTTGGGATGAGTCCCTAATCAAAAAATATAATGTATCTGGGCCAAGATATACTTCTTATCCAACTGCGTTATCATTAGAAAGCGGTTATCAACAGACTGATTTACATACCGCAGTGAAGCAGTCAAAAAATCAGGCTTTATCGCTCTATATTCATATCCCATTTTGCCACCAACTTTGTTACTACTGTGGTTGCAATAAAATCGTGACACGCCATCAGTCAAAAGCTGACGTCTATTTAGATCATCTAGAAAAAGAAGTACAGGCGCAGTCTTCTGTGTTTGCGCATTACCGTGTTGAGCAATTGCATTTAGGTGGCGGTACGCCAACGTTTTTAACTGCCGAGCAAATGACACGCCTGATTAATATTGTAGAAGCACACTTCAACTTCACTGAAGACGCGCAACGCGGCATTGAAATCGACCCGCGCTCTATTGCTGACGACATGTTAGTCACCTTGAAAAACTTAGGCTTTAACCGAGTTTCATTTGGTATTCAAGATTTCAATGATGAAGTACAAGCCGCAGTAAACCGCCCGCAATGTGTCGAAGAGGTTTTAGCACTGGTAAAACAAGCAAGAACACTCGGGTTTAAATCAATCAATACCGATATGATCTACGGCTTACCTCACCAAACACCTGAAAGCTTTAAGCAAAGCATTGAGCAACTGATAGCGCTGAGCCCAGACAGAGTGTCAGTGTTTAACTATGCTCACCTCCCTGATAGATTTGCCGCGCAGCGAAAACTAAAAGAAGCGGACATGCCAAGTCCGCAGCAGAAGCTTGAGATCTTCAAAAATACGCTTCAGCAAATGACTGAGGCAGGTTATCAGTTTATCGGCATGGACCACTTTGCTAAAAAAGACGACGAGCTTGCTGTTGCGCAAAGAAATGGTGAGCTTCATCGTAACTTCCAAGGCTATACAACACATGGTAATTGCGACTTATTAGGCCTAGGAGTTTCATCTATTTCACAAATTGGTAATGCGATTTTGCAGAACCAAAAAGAGCTCAAAGCTTATTACTCAGACATTAACGAGATTGGCTGTGCGACCCATAAAGGAATGCGCTTGAATCATGATGATGAGCTCAGAGCCGATGTTATCAAACAGCTTATCTGTCATTTTGAATTAGATATTAAGGCGATCGAAGTTAAATATAATATCGACTTTAACGATTACTTTAGCGAAGCCCTAGAAGCACTCAAACCACTGGCAGAAGATGAGCTCGTGACATTGTCAGCGCAGCGTATTGAAGTCACCAGCAAAGGTAATTTATTCATTCGCATTATCTGTATGTGCTTTGATGCGTATTTACAACAGCAGATTAAAAATACGCGATTCTCACGCGTTATTTAAGCGCGCTAGTATCTAGAAAAAACATACAAAAAAGGATGGCTGAGCCATCCTTTTTGCTTTCTTAATCAGATTTTAGGCCAAAGCCGGTAAATAGACTTCAGCACTTAAACCGCCCTCTTGACGATTACGAAGCTTCACCGTACCGCCATGTGTCGCGACTATGCGTTTTATAATTGCCAAACCCAAACCACTGCCTTCACTGCCCCGCGCTTGGTCACCTTGTTTAAAAGGCTCAAAAACACTTTCCAATTCGGCTTCAGGAATACCCGGTCCACGGTCTTTTACTGTGACAATTACCATTTTCTTACGTGGGTTGTATGCGGTACTAACATCAATGGCCTCATCGGAATAACGGATGGCATTTTCGATCATATTGGTAACAACGCGCTTTAACGCAACCGTATTCATAATCACTCTTGGTAAGCTCTCAGCGGCTGTTAAGTTAATTTCACGCTGATGTTGCTGCTCAGCATGCACCACCTCAGACACTAAACTATTCACGTCATCAGGGTGCATTTCCCCACTGTTATGGTGACGAAGATACTCGATAAACTGATCAATAATGGCATTCATATCTTCAATGTCATCAATGATCCCTTCTTTTAAGTAGTCTTCTTCGTCTGACATCATTTCGGTAGCTAAACGAATACGGGTCAATGGTGTACGCAAGTCATGAGAAACGCCAGCCATCAAAAGACGTCGGTCATTCTCGAGTTCTGCAATGCCTTTCGACATTTTGTTGAACGCTTGTGTTACTTCAACGACTTCAGTAGACCCTCGCTCCACGAGTCGAGTAGAAAAGTCTCCCACACCGACACGACCTGCCGCCGTCTGTAACGCTTTTAGTGGGCGGTTAAGATGCCTTGCAAACCACCAGCCCCCCAATACACTCAAAAAGCCGATACTCGACAGGTAGAAGATCAAAAACTCCATTTTTGTTTCACTAAAGCCTGTCAGTGGTACTCTGACCCAATAGCCAGGTGCTTGCGGCGCTTCCACCCAATAGACCACTGGGTCGCCTTGACTGATCCTCACTCTCGCAGAGCCATTAAGCTGCTCAGACATACTCTTTGACAACAAGCTATATTCTTTAGCTTTCTCTAAACCGTTCATATAGGCTTGTCTTTGGGTCATCACTTCAATGCCCGTTATTTCAAAGAACTTATCTGAGGTCGCTTTATTTATTTCGACCCCTTTTTCCCAATCAATGAATACTGTTTTGACTTGCTTAGCCAACATCAAGTTCACTTGTTCAAAGGTTGGCTTAAACACATACAGTGTCACGGTAATATAGGAAACGATTTGGTTGATTAGCAATAAAGCACCAACAAAGAAAACCGTTTGTCCAAACGCGCTACGTGGAAAAAAGCTCATAAACGAAACTACTTTTCACCGTCTGGCACAAACACATAACCTAGACCCCAAACTGTTTGGATGTATCTAGGATTCGCTGCATCATCTTCGATCATACGGCGTAAACGCGATACTTGAACATCAATACTACGCTCAAGGGCACTGTAATCACGGCCACGAGCAAGATTCATTAACTTGTCACGACTCAATGGCTCTCTTGGGTGGCTCACCAACGCCTTCAATACCGCAAATTCACCACTGGTAAGCGAGATAACTTCATCGCCCTTTTGCATTTCACGGGTCGCCAGGTTCAGTTTAAAAATACCAAACTCTACTTCGTTTTCTTCGGCGGCTGGTGCACCCGGCACTTCTTTGGCACGACGACGTAAAATTGCCTTAATGCGCGCCAATAATTCTCTTGGGTTGAATGGTTTCGGGATGTAATCATCAGCCCCTAACTCTAGACCTATGATACGGTCAACTTCATCACCTTTAGCTGTCAACATAACGATGGGGATCTCGTTCTCTTTTTGGCGTAAGCGGCGGCAAATAGACAAGCCGTCTTCGCCAGGAAGCATTAAATCTAACACCATTAAATGAAAGTTTTCGCGCTCCAGTAAGCGATCCATTTGCTCACTGTTAGCCGCAGCACGAACAATAAAACCTTGCTCGACGAGATAACGCTCTAACAAACTGCGTAAACGCATATCATCGTCGACAACTAATACCTTGGTAGTTTCATTTCCCATGATTGATTTCTTCTTTTTATCCAATATCTTTGCTTAATATAATTGAAAATGTGATTTCTCGACACCATTACTATGAAGAGTTTTGTTACCGAACATTACAATTTTTTAATATTTTGCTAGCTCGACACCCAGATGATTTTTTATTACCGTGTCAGGTGAGTAAAGATGACCCTAATTAGCGTATGAAAACTAACTTAATTACCCCTGAGGGTTATAACCAACTGCAAAAAGAGCATGACCACCTCTGGTATGAAAAACGTCCTGAAATCACCAAAATAGTGAATTGGGCAGCCAGCTTAGGTGATCGCTCAGAGAATGCTGATTACACTTTTAATAAGCGCTTATTAAGGCAAATAGACCGTAGGGTACGCTATTTAAGAAAACGTTTACCCGACTTAAAGATTGTTCAATATGACCCACAACAAGCCGGCAAAGTGTACTTTGGCGCTTGGGTTGAAATTGAAAATGAACAAGAGGAAATAAAACGTTTCAGAATTGTCGGTCCAGATGAAATTTATGACCGGAAAGACTATATTTCTATAGACGCACCAATGGCACGAGCACTATTAGGTAAGGAAGTCGACGACGAGTTTGTCGTGCGCACACCAGAGGGAGAAAAGCTCTGGTATGTAAATACTATCGAATACCTGAAATAAGCTTCTCATTCATAGACGCTATGCTATGATCGCCCACATAAAATACGCTTAGACAGCACGTATACATCTGAATTTATAAGGATTTTGCATGAGCAACATCTCTGCACGTTTGGCACAAGAGCTAAATGCAAAAGAACAGCAAGTCATTGCTGCAACTGCACTTCTTGATGAAGGTGCCACAGTTCCATTTATTGCTCGTTACCGTAAAGAAGTAACCGGCGGTCTAGACGACACGCAATTACGTCTTCTAGAACAACGACTTGGTTATCTAAGAGAACTAGAAGACAGAAGACGCTTCATTCTTGATACCATTTCAGAGCAAGGTAAGTTAAGTGATGCCCTTGCTGGCGATATCAACAACGCGCAGAGCAAAACCGAGTTAGAAGATTTATATCTACCCTACAAACCTAAGCGTCGTACTAAAGGTCAAATTGCCATTGAAGCGGGTTTAGAGCCACTTGCGGATGCCCTTTATAAGGATGCTGGTTTAGAACCTGAAAGCCATGCGGCTCAATTCGTAAATGCTGAAAAAGGCATTGAAGATGTCAAAGCAGCACTAGACGGCGCTAAATTTATTTTAATTGAACGCTTCGCCGAAGATGCTAAGTTACTGGCAAAGCTTAGAAAACAAATCGACACACAGGGTGTGATCGAAGCCAAAGTAATTAAAGGCCAAGAAGACGCTGGCGCTAAATACCGCGACTACTTTGAACATTCTGAGAAGCTCACGAAAGTCCCGTCGCATCGTGCGTTAGCTATGCTGCGTGCCCGCAACGAAGGCATATTACAGTTAACCATTAACCCTGAGCCAAGCAGCGAAAACCCTGCACAGTATTGTGCGCAGATCATCGCTGATCATTATCAATTAAATGTAAGCTCAGCAACAGCAAGTCTTTGGTTAATGTCAGTGGTTCAATGGGCTTGGAAAGTAAAACTATCTCTGCACCTAGAAAATGAGTTTTTAGGGACCATGCGTGAAAAAGCAGAGACACAAGCCATTGATGTATTTGCCAAGAACTTAAAGGACCTATTGATGGCAGCCCCAGCAGGTCCTCGCGTGACTATGGGCATCGATCCTGGCCTGCGTACAGGCTGCAAAGTAGCTGTAGTTGATGCGACAGGTAAGCTGTTAACTACGAATACTATCTTCCCACATGCACCGCAAAATCATTGGGACAAGTCAGTTCGTACTTTAGAGCAATTATGTCGCCAGCATAAAGTAGAGCTAATCGCCATTGGCAACGGTACAGCATCTCGTGAGACAGATAAACTTGCAGCTGAACTACTGGCTAACAACAAAGAGCTCAACATCAGCAAAATCATGGTCAGCGAAGCAGGTGCATCTGTTTATTCTGCCTCTGAGTTTGCCGCGAATGAATTCCCAAATTTAGACGTATCGTTACGTGGTGCAGTTTCAATTGCTCGTCGACTACAAGACCCGCTTGCAGAGCTGGTAAAAATTGAGCCTAAATCAATTGGTGTAGGTCAATACCAACACGATGTTTCTCAAAGTCAGCTAGGTCAGTCACTGATCTCTGTGGTTGAAGATTGTGTAAACTCGGTGGGTGTTGATGTAAATACCGCGTCAGTGCCATTGCTTACACGCGTTTCAGGTTTAAACAAAACGCTAGCAAGCAATATTGTGCAGTTCAGAGACGAAAACGGTTCATTCAATAACCGCACGCAATTGAAAAAGGTCGCGCGCTTAGGGCCTAAAGCCTTCGAACAAGCAGCCGGTTTCTTACGTATCGTGAATGGTGCTGATCCACTTGATAGCTCATCGGTTCACCCTGAAGCATATCCTGTGGTTAAACAGATTTGTACTGAAAAGAATATCGAAGTGAATGACTTGATAGGTAACAGCGAAGTTTTAAAACAGCTCGAGCCAGCTCAATTTACTAATGAAAAATTTGGTTTACCAACGGTTACCGACATCATTTCTGAACTAGACAAGCCGGGCCGTGACCCTCGCCCTGAATTCAAAACGGCAGTCTTCAAAGCCGGTGTTGAAACCATTCAAGATCTTAAAGTTGGAATGATTTTAGAAGGAGTGGTCTCAAATGTAGCTAACTTTGGTGCTTTTGTTGATGTCGGCGTACACCAAGATGGCTTAGTTCATATTTCTGCGATTACCAATAAATTTATTTCAGACCCGCGCGAAGTCGTAAAAGCGGGCGATATCGTAAAAGTGAAGGTGTTAGAAGTCGATGTGGCTAGAAAGCGCATTAGTTTTACGATGCGCCTAGATGATGAAGTGCCGCAGGCTGCGCCTCAGGGTAAGCCTACTTCAAGTAAACCTTCGCAAAACAAACCTGTGAACAAGCAAGCCAAGGGACAGCGTCCTAAAAAAGATGCTGGTAATGCTGCAATGGGTAATGCCTTTGCTGAAGCCTTTGCTAAATTGAAAAAGTAATAATACTTTTTAACAATAAACCAGCTTTTCAATTAGAAGCTGGTTTACTGTTAATCAAACCTACCCTGCCTAATAACTATTCCATATTTTCCAAAACAAACGATACATAAACACACAGCAGCATAATCTACTACTCGCTGCATGTTCAATGAAAAGTGTCTTGTGTTTTATTAGGCATTACAAGCGCCTTAAGAGCATTGCTTTCTAAACGTTCAAAGACAAATTACTAGCGGGATTTGGCACTGCGACATGCTGATAAAAGTCATTAATTCGTAAAGATCTTGCCTGAATTTCAGGATCTGCTGCTATCGGCAACGCGACAGAATATGGTTCAGAGGCGCTTTGTAAGGCTGCATTATCATTCGACTCAACTTCAGAGTTTATTTCTGTATCTTCATTTAAACGGCGTGTTTGGTATGCACCTATTGAAGAGGCTTTCTTTTCCTGCTCCTCACCGTTAATCGCCTCTTTTGCCAAGTCTGCTTGAGCTGATGCTAATTTTTGGGTTGCATCAGCGGCAATTGCTCGATCAGCACCAGAGGGCTCAGCTGGGGCGAGTGCAGCTGCGCGTACTGTTTGCATCTTGTCTATGGTTGCACGTGGATTGTCAGGGATCTCAGCAACATCAATCATCACCTGACCGCCTATCGCATAATTATTTCCATCTGGCCCTCGCTGGAACTCATAACTCGGCGAGCCAGCGTATTGTCCGCCGACACGCGCATGCGCTTCTTCGTGAAGTCTAACCTCGCGATCTCGTGCCTTTAACTCTACAATTTGCTGCTGTTCGGCCTCTTCTTTGCGCTGTTCTTGTTCTGAATTCTCTTCTTCAGAATTAGAGTTTTCTTGCTCTGAATTTTGATCCTCACCATCTTCTGCAATAACCTTATTTTGTTGCAACTGACCTGTACTGTCGTAAGTACCGCCGTCTTCAGCAAGTTGAGGACGCGATTTGTCACCGTCATTCAATGCTTTATTTTCTGAGTGACTTGCATTGGAAGGGGCTGGTTTAGGTATCACTTCGCGCAGCTGGTTGTCTCGTCTAGCAGTTTCTGTGTAGACGTTTGAAGTATTAAGGTTAATCGCCGGCTGCGGCGTTACAATATTCATTAGAATTAGACTGAAATATCTATTATTGTTCCTAAGGTCTCGTCCGCTGTTCGGATCGATTGAGTATTTGCTTTAGCATTAAACTCTTCAACTTTGAGATTAACTAAAGCCTCATCTATTTTTGCAGGCTGAGATACAGGTGCAGTGACAGCTTCGTCGGGGCTAGCACCTTGCAGCTGACGTTGTTGTGCAAGTTGAGATTCATCTTGTTCGGTCACCGCAGCACGGTTTATCTCTGCCGTAGCTCGTTCAATACCTTGACTGGCCCGGTTGTAACCGTCTATACCATTATTTAGCACATCACCAATTGGCATAATAAGCACCTTTGCAAAAATCTAAATATGTTTAATTATTGCGCAAATGTAGTGCAAAATAAAGTTTTCGGCAGTAAAAAGCGGCAATTTTTTGCCGCTTTTTATTAAAGTACTGATTTTAGGAAATTTAAACTTTCAGCTCGGTGTGAAATAAAAGGCGCATGTGACGCTTTTGGTAAAACCTCTGCTTGGAAGTTACCGTTTAAGGCCTTCATTTTAGCAATGCTTCGTCTTGGCACTAAAGAATCTAACTTACCAAATAAGCCATATATTGGCTGCTCAAGCGTGCTAAAAACTTCCCGATAATCATCATTTAAAAGAATATCGAGTCCAACACTCAAGGCTTCAGACTTTGCCTCGGGCGCTTCTAATAACCAAGCTCTTAATTGTTTGACATCTTGCTTAGCGTGTTCTGACCCCATAGCTTGTATCGCTAAAAAACGCTCTATGGTCTTAGCACTATTCTCAAGCAATTGAACTTTAAAGTTTTCTAACACTTCTACCTTAATACCTAACCAATTATCTGATTCGGCAAAGAACGGCGTTGAAGCGATCAATACTACTTTATTTACCTTTTTCGGATAATGCTTTGCAATATGAAGTGCAACTAAGCCACCAAGTGACCAACCAACTAAGGTAGTGTTGTCAGCTAGTTGTTCAGCAATAAGCTCAGCAGCGGAGGCAAGAGAATAGGGTTGTTCAGGCATGGGAGCATGGCCAAAACCCGGTAAATCCAAACTTTTTACCTGTCCTTCAACAGCAACTTTTAGCTCTTGCTCTAATAACTGCCAAACCTGTCGGTTCATACCCCAACCATGAAGCAACACGATTTCTTTTTGCATTATTTCTACTCTCAACCAAACTTAGCCGTATGATACTGATACCATGGATGAACACAATGTCACTATTAAGAAATTTAGCGGAGGCCTTATTTCCAAGTTCCTGCCATATTTGCCATAACCCACTTGCAAGTAACGAGGGGATCTGTCAATTTTGTCTATCAGACTTTCCTTTTATCTCATTAGAACAACCAAACTTATTATTCCAGCCTGACATAGCGCGCATGTTTAATTTGCCCCATTGCCATGGGTTAATGGCATGTGCTTGGTATCAAGATGTAATGAAGCAATGGCTGAGTGAGTTTAAGTTTACCAAACAGAGTCATTATAAAACGGCTATCAATGCTGTTATTGCAACTCAACTTGCTCACTTTGAAAGTACATTTACCTTCTCACCCGACATATACATCATTTTACCGCTTCATAAAAACCGCTTTATTAACCGGGGGTTTAATCAAGTCGCACAGACCTGGTTGAGCCATTTGCCTCACACCAAAGTAAGCACCAATATTTTAATTCGCATCAATGCCACAAAAGCGCAAAGTGGTTTGAGTCTCAAACAACGCAAGCAAAATGTAAAACGCGCATTTGAAGTGGAGCAAAATCTAAAAGGTAAGAAAGTGGCGATCATCGATGATGTGATCACCACAGGGTCGACTATCAACGCTGCTGCAAAAGCGTGTTATACAGCAGGCGCTGATGAGATATGGGCTTATGCCACAGCATTAACGCCCTTGCACAGCCAAAGTGTGACCAAAAAATAATGTATTCGTTAGTAAACGGCTGCTGCCTTTCCAGAAACCTCTAAACACAGGGTTATCGATCATACCAACAACACTGCCCTGACCATAACGGTGGCCTATCAATGCTGCAGTGTTTGCAATTTGAGTGACATTTTCTGTCGCAGCATATCCTGCCAATAAAGGTTTTGACTGATATTGGCTAACCGTTAGAAATGGCTTGCCGGGCATCTCAAACAGCTGTGTGCTATTTTTAAATAACGGCAGCAATTCACGCTCATAACCAAAACTTAGAGGGTGTGTTAAATCAAGTTTTGACGCAAAGATAGCGCCAGCAATACGCTGCTTACCAGATAAAACTTCTCTATCTCCATAACTTAAACCAGCAGTATCAAACTGCTCTGCCACTTGCTTAGGCGAGATCAATTGTGCGCTCAGAAGTTGATTATCAACTAACCATTTAGCACCGCCTTTGTGGCCCCAGATCACACCGCCTTTACTCACCCACGCAGCAATTTTAGTTTTGGCTTTTTCTGACATACGACGATAACTGCCATGGGCTAAGATAATGTGTGTGTATTTAGAAAGTTCTGCACGGTGCAATCTATCTTGCTCTATGAGAGTCGGCGCTATACCTAACTGCGTATCTAAATGGTACCAAACTTCGCCCACTTCATATTGACTGCTGCCAGCCCCCCCTACTAGTAAGACTTTCGGAGCTTTAATTGGTCTTAACTGACGAGAGCCTAGATCAACGCCTTCGCTGGTTAAGCCACTTTGAATTGCGTGAATTTGTACGCCATAGTCAGCTTGTGCTCGTTGCATGATGGTCACAATGTCAGATTGCTTTTGCACACCTGAAGCGACAACAATACTTCCCGCTTTGAATTCTCGATTTCCTAGTGCCGTTTTTGCTTTAAAACCTTTAAGTGCAACACGTGCATCAACCCCTTGCTGTAAAAGTGCATTTAATAGCTTAGGCGCTGCGCTTGGCTGCCAATCAAATGCATAAGCATAACTCTCTTTGACTGCAGAAAAACCAGCATCTTCTGACTGCCAAGCTTGTTTTGATACATCTAGACCCCAGCGGCTAGATACTTGACCAAACTTTAAGTTGTAAGCATGTGGTAGTGTCCAACCCGATACATCATAAAAGGTATTATCTTGAAAACTTGTTTGCTCAGAAAAAATGGCTTTAATTAAACGGAATTGCGCTTGTTTCAATGGAATATACACATCACCCTGCATGAAGCTTTTATCAGAGGCTTTGATGGCTTTATTTAAGCCATAGGCTTTAATTTGATGCTGTGACAGCACAGACATAAACTCATTGAAACGTTGTGGGTCTTCCCCTTTGGCAACGACATAGCCCATAAACTTCTCTTTATCAGCCAAAGTGTCAGCTTGATGGTAGAAGTTATTCTTGTAGTCAATTAATTGCTGCTTGTTTGCCATCGCGCCAGCAAAAGTAGACAAGCTGGTTGTAACTTGGTTTTTAATGCTTTGTGCAAACGTCAGTTGACCATTAATGGTCTCTTGGACATGGCCTCGACTACTTGCCTGTTCAAAGAGAATGCCCACCGAGCCATTTATATCAGGGTATGTTGAGCCTTTTCCGTAGTAAAAGTCATCAAAGCTTTCTTGTGTAAAATAAAGCTGATTTTGCGCATCTAAAGCTTGCGCATGAAAATCTGCAAGCGCTGTTGTTAACTGGGTATTTTTCTTAGGCGTAAGTGGGTGAGTTCGCGTCGGGATCCCCGGCTGGAAGAAATACGTGCTGTTAGGGCCCATTTCATGAAAGTCCGTTAAGACATGTGGCTGCCACTTATGAAATGCGGCAATTCGAGCACGTGATTCAGGATGCTGAAGTAACAGCCAGTCTCGGTTCAAATCGAACATATAATGGTTTGTTCGGCCTGAAGGCCACTGCTCAACATGCTCTCTATGCTGCGGATCTGCAGATAAAGTTTGCCCTCTATTACTATTTGCCCATTGAGCGAAACGTGCCAAACCATCAGGGTTTAAGGCAGGATCTAGTAACACCACAGAATTATTTAGCAGTTGCTCTACTTCTTCTCCTTGTGCTGCGGCTAAATAATAAGCAACTAATAAAGCGGCATTACTGCCAGATGATTCGTTGCCATGCACGCTATACCCCATCCAAATGAAGGCAGGTAAATTTTTCGCTGGCTGCTTTGCAAATACTTGTGCGCGATGCTGCTCACGAAGCTGATCTAACTGAGCAATATTCTCTGGTTGACTAAACTTTAGTAGCAGTAGCGGTCGCTGCTCATGACTAAAACCTATGGTTTCAATGCTCACTCTAGGGCTTTTTTCAGCTAACACCCGCATATACTGAACCAGTTGGTCATGACGCACATGCCACTGGCCTACTTGATAACCTAATACCTCTTCTGGCTTAGGAATAGCGGGGTCAAACTGGACATTTTGTTGGAAGTAATAGGAAACCGGTTTTGCTATTACACTACTTGAGAGTAAGTAAGTGCAGCAAAAAAATATAAGTGCGAGGAGCGTGCGCATACTAAAACCTTTTGCTTAAAATTGTAGCAAGTAAGCTAACAACCAAAACCTGATAAGCCAAATTTTTACGTTCAACACTGGCGACAATGCCACCAGCGGAGTATCATAGCCATTAACCGAGTAATTTAGTCAAGTATAGTTCGATTATGATCACAATTTCTGAAACTGCACAAAGTCACTTTGCCAAGCTATTGGCTGATCAAACTGAAGGCACAAACATTCGTGTTTTCGTTGTAAACCCTGGTACTTCTCAAGCTGAATGTGGTGTGTCTTACTGTCCACCTGATGCTGTTGAAGAAACTGATATTCGCCTACCATTTAATGGTTTCGACGCGGTTGTTGATGAAGAAAGCGCACCATTTTTAGATGAAGCTGAAATCGACTTCGTAACTGACAAAATGGGCACTCAGTTAACCCTTAAAGCACCTAATGCAAAAGCTAAGCGTCTTAAAGATGATGCTTCTTTAGCTGAGCGTGTTGAGCATATGCTAACGACCGAGGTAAACCCACAACTTGCCAATCATGGCGGCCAAGTAAGCCTAGTTGAAATCACTGCTGAAGGTATCGCTGTTGTGCAATTTGGCGGCGGTTGTAATGGTTGTTCAATGATCGATGTAACGTTAAAAGAAGGCATCGAAAAAGAGATGGTTGCTAAGTTTGAAGAGATCACTGGGGTACGTGATATCACAGAGCACCAAGCTGGTGAACACTCTTACTACTAATTATGTTGAAGCCCATAATTTACCGTCTAGGGCAACAACCTAAACTCAGCCTCAAACGCTTCTTTATTGGTTTGGGGCTGTTTGCCATTTCTGCGGCTTGTATTGCCTGGGGTTATTATCATCAAGCCTGGATACAAATAGTTGGTCTAGTTTTTCTGGTACCAGCACTTTTCTTTGCGGGCTGGGGCTATTTAGGTATCTTTGCCAACCGCTTTTCGCAAGTTATTGCAACAATAAACCCTGCCGTTGAATTTGACGATAACGATAAGCCAAAGTAACACCTCTCAATAACATAAAACAACTCATGGCAAACCAAAGGCCATGGTTCTCATACTCCAATGTAAGCCAAAGAGGCACCATAAACCCAAATATAGCTGAGAAGAACATGCTATTACGCATATCTTGAGCTCGGGTTAAGCCGACAAAAATGCCATCGAATATAAAACACCACATTGCCAATAAAGGTAGAAGAATGAGCCAGAATAGGTAAGTTTTTGAGGCACTAATAACCTCTGGAATATTTGTTAAAAGCTTAACGATACTTAAACCAAACACAGCAAAGGCTAAGCTATAGAGCAACGCAAATAGCGCCCCCCAAAACAAACTTAAGTTGACCCAGATTTTCACTTTTGCTTCTGAGCCTTCTCCCTTCGCCTGACCTACTTTTGCTTCTGCGGCATACGCAATGCCATCTAAAGCAAAACTCACCAACATTAAAAAGTTTAATAAAACGGCGTTGACTGCCAGTGTTGTTTCGCCCAATCGTGCACCATGAAAAGTCATAAAGCTAAAGCAGAGCTGTAATAACAATGAGCGAATAAAAATATCTCGATTCAGTGATAACAATGTCAAAAACTGCGCTTTGTTTGGCAGCAGCCAACGCCAATGAACTTGGTGCTGTGCCAGTTGCTTTCTAATTAATACAATCGCGACCAGCAGCGCCGTGTAATCTGCAATCACCGATGCCCAAGCAGCGCCTGCTACTTGCCAACCAAAGCCAATCACAAACAGCACATCTAGAATAATGTTAGTGATATTTGTAAATAGCAGTAAGTAGAATGGCCCTTTTCCGTATTGCATGCCCAGCATAAGACCCAAAAGCACCAAATTCGTCATCGCCGCCGGTGCACTAAATATTCGAATTTCAAAATAGCTTTGTGCTTGGGCAAAAACATCTGGGGATGCATTCGATAAGGCTTTTATGCCATCTAATAACCAAGGAGATAGAAGGATTAATGAGATTGAAAAAGTCCAAGCGATAAGCAAACTCGCTAAAAGCTGCTGCTGTAATCTAGACCAGTTTTTTGCCCCATAAGACTGAGCGAGCACGCCTGTTGCACTCATTCTTAGAAAGCTTGCAAGCCAAAATAGCAATGAAATACTGCCCGACCCTAATGCGATACCTGCCAGAAAGTGAGCTTCTGATAAGTGGCCGATCACCGCTGTATCAACTAACCCTAACAATGGCACAGATATATTTGATAAAATCATCGGACCCGCTAGCAATAGCAGACTTATATGGTACGTTTTATGATTTTTAAATATCTCTTTCATTGCTTTGTTTTCGCTTTGTTATTGTTTTCAAACCCATCACTATCAGCGGTGATCTTACAGTATCACCACGTCAGCGAGAAGCTACCAGCGGTGACATCTGTGAGTGAAGAAACGTTTAAAACCCACTTAACCTATCTTAAAGACAATAACTTTAATGTTATTCACTTGGATAAATTGCTCCAGCATACACAACAAGGTAAGGCACTGCCTGCAAAAACTGTCGCCATCACTTTTGATGATGGTTACGACAATAACATTCAGCAAGCGGCTCCTATTCTTGAAGCATTTAGCTACCCGTATACCATTTTTGTAAACCCTCAGCTTATCGATGAAAATAAATCGTATGTGATGACTTGGGAGGAGCTCAGAACTTTAGCAAAACGCGGTGCATTAATTGCCAATCACAGCGCGAAGCATGATTACCTACATTTAAAACAAGACGGTGAAACGCAAGCGCAATGGTTGAAACGTATCCGTAAAGATATCCTATTCTCAGAACAGCGTATCAAAGAAGAAGTGGGTCATAATGTAAAGTTACTCGCCTACCCCTATGGTGAGTTCAATAGACCACTGCAAAACCTCGTTAAAGAACTTGGTTATATTGGTATTGGACAGCACTCTGGTGCGGTGTCAAAATTTACCGACTATACACGCGTCCCACGATACCCTGCATCAGGCTTTTACAGTAAGTTAGACACCCTAAAAACCAAATTGCACTCTCTGCCTTTTGCTATCTCGGAGCTTGCTTACACAGACTCTGTGACAACTAACCCAACACCTACTATTGAGATCGAGTTTGCCAGTAAAGATTTTTACAAATCTCAGTTTGCATGTTTCGTGTCAGGTATTGGACGTGCTGATATTATTTGGAAAAACGAGAAAAGGGTGTCGGTCACTTCACCTAAAAACATTAAAAAAGGCCGTACACGTTATAACTGTACAGCCCCTTCTATCAAACACTCAGGTCGGTTTTATTGGTTTTCGCAGCCTTGGGTGTTGCAAACTAACGACTAGTAGACTTGAGCAAATGTGCTGCCACACTTTGTAGTGGTAGCACTTTTTGTGCAGCGTTCATATCTACAGCCGCTTTTGGCATCCCCCACACAACACAGGTTTGCTCATCTTGCGCAGCAGTTTTAGCGCCTGCTTCTAACAAACCTAACATCCCTCTTGCGCCATCGCTACCCATGCCTGTCAGTAGCACTGCTGATACATATTTTGCAAATGGCTTCAAGGAATCAAACAACACGTCTACCGCTGGTTTATGCCTATTTACGAGCTCGCCATCGTCTAATACACAGACTTTATTTAACCCTTTACTGACCACTCTTAAGTGTTTATCACCTGGCGCAATATAAACTTTGCCAAACTCAAGAATATCTCCATCTTCAGCTTCTTTAACATGCATTGCACAGGTCTTATCCATCCTCATTGCAAACGACGTGCTAAATACAGGAGGGATATGCTGAGTAATGACGATAGGTGGTGCATCTTTTGGCATCTGAACCAAAACCTCTTTAATCGCCTCAGTGCCACCTGTTGAAGCGCCAATAGCAATAATCGAGTTTCGCTCGAACGCTTGCCCTGAGGGTAATTGTGCTTTATGCGCTGCTGCCTCAGAAGTACGATATGGCCGTAAGCGGGCAGTTGCAGCTGTGCGTACTTTTTCTTGCACTGTTTCTGCATAGTGTTGCAGCTGTTCAGCTACATTGACTTTGGGTTTGGCAATAAAGTCTACAGCGCCAATCTCTAGTGCCTCTAAGGTAATAGGAGAGCCTTGTTGGGTTAAAGTAGAAATCATCACAACAGGCATAGGACGAAGACGCATCAGGTTTCTTAAAAAACTAATGCCGTCCATTTTTGGCATTTCAATATCTAGCGTAATCACATCTGGATTAAGCGACTTTATCATCTCTCTCGCTTGGTAAGGGTCTTCAGCACTACCTACCACTTCAAGATCATTAGCCTGCTGGATCACCTCTGTCAGTATCCCTCGGATTAAAGGCGAGTCATCAACAATTAAAACTTTTATCATGCCAACTCCTAAAACAGCTCAATGTCTGTCTGTGCATCTTGCGATTCAATATCATGTAAATAACGCACTTCTCGTCTTTCAATCGTGTCGTTATGCATTTCTCTTAATTTCTTAACTTGCGCACGACCTGTTTGTGGATGAAATACCACTTTGCGTGGCCATGGACCACCGACATCATGAGAAACCAGCTCGAGTCCTTCCTCTTGTATGTATGCATGTGCGAAACGAATATTGCCAACACCAATATCTGTCATAGAGCGAATTATTTTACCACCACCAAAAAGTTTAACTTTCAGATTAGCTTTTGATGCGCCGTTTTTGAGCACTTCATTGATTAGGTATTCCATTGCCCAGTTTCCGTAACGGCAAGTTAAATCATCGGCATGAATTTCTTTAATCCCTTTTGCTGCTGGCAGCATAAAGTGGTTCATCCCACCTACGCCCAATTTATCATCATATACACAAGCAGCAATACATGACCCTAATACTGTTGAGATCAGCTCATCATTTTTAGAGACATAAAACTCGCCAGGTAACACCTTAGCTATTACACAACCTCGGCCTGAATCCCAAAATCGTTTAACGTGTTCAAAGCCTCTGATAACCGGCTTAAATCGATTATCCATACTATACCTTTTGATACATAGTGCGGCCTAAGTTCTTGAACTCATGGTGCTCTTTACCCATGGTTTCTGAATGGCCTATAAATAAGTGCCCATCTTCACCTAGCATTTGATGGTAACCTCTAAACAACTTATCTTTTGTTTCCTTGTCAAAATAAATCAGCACATTGCGGCAAAAAATCACATCAAAAGGCCCTTTCATTGGCCATTTTTCAAGTAGATTTAACCTTTTAAAAAAGATTAATGACTGCAAGTTTGGCTTAACCTTATATGCTTGATTGTCAGAGCTTTTCAAAAACCACTTTTTCAAAACGTCATCATCAAGCCCAGTCACATTGCCTGCATCATAAACACCACTTTGCGCCTTTGCGAGCACATTGGAATCTAAATCTGTTGCGAGAATTTTCACATCCCAATCAGACGGGAAACGGTTTGCGATTGTCATGGCGATACTATAGGGCTCTTCACCTGTAGAACAGCCAGCCGACCAAATTCGTATTCTCTTCGAGAATTTATTTTCTTCTAGCAGCTTAGGAATAACCGTATTCGATAAGTATTCAAAATGATGATTTTCTCGAAAGAATGAAGTGAGGTTTGTCGTGATTGCGTTGATAAATTGACTGAACTCTTGTTCTTCATTCTCTTCTAAGAAACTTAAATATGAAGAAAACGAATCCAACTGATTTGCCCTAATACGCCTCGCCAGTCTTGAATAAACCATTTCCCTCTTATGAGGACCAAGAACAATACCACATGCTTTATAGACTTTTTGTGCAATGGTCTGAAAGTCCTGATCAGATAGTGCAAATTCTCTCATCATTTATCCTATAAACAGGCAACACTAAAACGAGTGACTCAACAAGAAAGGCGTATTTAAGATTTGAAGGTGCTCACAATAAGCACCTTCTTCATACCTATTTAAAACTCTTCCCATTCATCAGAGCTATCTGCGAATTGATTAGCAGTCGCTACAGGATTCACAGGAGACTTCACTGGTGACTGGATCTCTGACTTAGTTTCTTGAACAGCCGAAGGCGTCGGAGCTATTCTTGCAGGTGCTTTGTTTGGCTTAGCCTCTGAAAGCATCATCGATGTTGAAGTCGAGTCATCTATTGTAAAGAAATTAAGTAAACGGCGCATATCATTAGCTTGCTCTGCCATAGACTCGCCGGCAGCAGAAGCTTCTTCTACTAATGCCGCATTTTGTTGCGTCATTTCGTCCATTTGTGTCACGGCTTTGTTTACCTGCTCAATTCCAGAACTTTGTTCAACAGATGCTTCAGCAATATCTGAAATCATGTCAGTAACACGCTTCACCGATGCGACAATATCTTTCAACGTTTCACCTGACTCATTCACGAGAAGTGTTCCGTCTTCAACTTTACTTACACTATCGCGGATCAAGTCTTTGATTTCTTTCGCAGCACCAGCTGAACGTTGTGCCAAGTTTCTAACCTCACCTGCCACAACTGCGAAACCTCGTCCTTGCTCGCCAGCTCTAGCTGCTTCTACAGCTGCATTTAATGCAAGCAGATTGGTTTGGAAAGCAATCTCATCAATAACCCCAATGATATCAGCAATCTTTTTACTAGATTCATTAATCCCCGACATACTCTGTACTGCACGGTTCACAACTTCGCCACCTTGCATTGCCTTGGAGCTTGTTTCTTCTGCAAGTTCATTGGCAACTTTTGCATTATCTGCATTCTGACGAACTGTACTTGTCATTTCCTCCATACTTGAAGCTGTTTCTTCAAGCGAAGATGCTTGTTCTTCTGTACGCTGACTTAGGTCTGCATTACCTTGCGAGATTTCTTCAGCCCCACTGGCCACAAGAGTCGCGGACGAACTAATACGATTAATGACCTCAGTTAATTTATCAGCTGTCACATTCGCATCGCGTTTCAGCTTATCAAATGAGCCGTGATATTCCTGCGTAATTCTTTGTGTTAAATCACCATTCGCCAACGCATCAAGCATTTGTGCAGTGTCTGTTACTGCATCATCAACAATGCTGACCAGTTGATTTAAACCTTGTGATAATCTGAGGTAGAAGCCTTCCTTACCCGATTCATTAATTCTCTGAGTCAAGTTACCTTCAGAAGCTGCACTAACAAGATCTGCAACCTCTTTCTCTATTACGACTTCACTTGTTCTATCATTCCATTCTACTATGGTGCCAATTCTTTCATTTTCATCGTTGAAAACTGGATTCGCAACCAAAGCAAAAGTCCTTCCACCGACAACGATTTCTGTTTTATAAGTAGAACTTAACCTTTCTAGCATCGCCCTTTGGTGCGCTGGATTCTTATGGAAAATATCTATATTGGCACCCAATAACTTGGACGAATCGAAGTTAGGCAAGTCTTTCTTCAGGTCACTTTCTGCATTACGCATCATGCTTACAACAGCGTCATTTAAATACACAATGTTAAATTCAGCATCTGCTATCATTGCATTTGTGGTGACATTATCGAGTGCACTCTTAACACGAGCGTTTTCATTCGCAAGCTTCGTTGCAGCTTCTTCTGCTGCAAGTCTTTGAGTCTTATCATCCCATTCGACCACAGTACCTACTTTATCGCCTTGGTCATCATAAACAGGGGTTGCGATTAACCCAAAAGTAAACCCAGCAACATTAATATCAGTTTTATAGGTATCAGTTAAGGCACTTAGCATCTGTCTTTGATGGGCTGGGTTTGCATGGAATACATCAATGTTTTCACCAATTAAGTTGCTTGCATCAAAGTTTGGCAGTGCAGTGCGTAACTGCTCTTGATTATTACTCAGCATTTCAAGTACCGAGTGATTAGCAAAAACAATATTTAGATCTGTGTCAGCCAACATGACATTCGCTTGGCAAACATCTAATGCACTTGTAATTCTGGCATTGTGCGCTGCAGAAATTTGTTTTTCTTTCTCGAAGGCAATTTGTTCGGTGAGGTCTTTCCATTCAACAAGCGTTGCTATACGCTGTTGTTGGTCATCAAACACGGGGGTGGCTATAAGATCAAATGTTAAACCTGCTACGGTAATTTGAGTCTTATAAACCGTTCTTAAGTTGGCTAGTAAGCCCCTTTGATGACTTGGATTTTTATGGAATACATCAATATTCTGGCCTACTAAAGAAGCAACACTAAAGTTCGGCAGGTCTCTTTGTAATTTATGTTCATTGGCAGAGAGCATGTCCGTTACTGAATCATTCAAGTAACTTATATTTAAATCAGCGTCTGCAATCATAATATTTGCCTGACATACTTGTAGTGCACTAATCATGCTTTCAACAAGTTGGCCATTATCCACCTGCTCTGCTTCTGTATCATCTGAAACCAACAAAGTACGAAGTTGAGGGTAAGCATCTAAGTGTAATCGCTGTGCGGCTTCTTCATCTTTAAACTTTAACAAGTTTATTGCACTATCAACCGTTTCTAATTGTGCAGCATAAGTGCTGAAACTTTGCTTTAAATAAAACATAACCGCTAGAGTGATGACGAAAGGCAAGCCTAACCCAATCGCATTTTCACCACTCAATGGCACACCTAAAATTTGCAATGCAATTGCGATTGACGCCACTATAACTACCGCTGCTATCAATAGCTTATTGGTTATTTCACTTTGAACGTTTCTACCACTCATCTTGACCCTACCCGTGCTTATTTTTACTCTAAGTTTAAAACGCTTTCCAAATTAAGAAGAACAACCATTTTCTCCCCAACATTAACCAATCCATGAACAAACTCGGCGTTATCTGAATCTTGAAAATCAGGCACATCTTTAGCCTGCTCTTCAGAAATGCTATATACATCTGAAACAGCATCAACCACGATACCCATTACTTTGTTCTGACCATTTATTTCAACTGCGACAACAATAACAACTGTAAGTGGACCATACTCATTATCTGCAATACCGAATCGTAGTCTTAAATCAATAATTGGTACAATTGTGCCACGTAGATTAATGGCACCTTTCACAAAACTGGGAGAATTAGGGATTGCAGTGACATCTTCCCATCCACGGATCTCTTGTACAGCCAGAATATTCATTCCGTATTCTTCGCCTGCCATCATAAATGTCAGGTATTGATTCTCGTCGTGCTGACCTTCCAAGATCAATTGCTGATTTTGTTCTGCCTGTTCTGACATTTATGCTGCCCCCCCTACTGCGTTTTGCTCGACAATTAAGTCTTGGGAACCCGGCCTTTTTAAACCGCTTAATTTAATTAAACCACTGATATCAATAATCAAAGATACTCTGCCATCGCCTAAGATAGTTGCCCCAGAGATACCATCAACTTTTTGGTAATTTGCTTCAAGGCTCTTAATGACCACCTGCTGTTGAGCAAGTAAATCATCGACCAATAAGCCAACTTTATGGTTATCACTTTCAACAACAACAAGTAATGTTTTATCTAACTCTTCAATGGCACCGCCATGATTGAAAATGTCGTATAATCGAAGTATCGGAATATATTCATCTCTAAGCCTTAGCACATCGAGATCTTTCCCAACTCGGCTGACCTTACTAATATCTATTTGTAATGATTCAACAATTGAAATAAGCGGGATTATGTAGGTATGTTGCGCAACCTTAACTAATTGACCATCCAAAATAGCCAACGTAAGCGGCAAGCGAATTGTAAAGGTTGATCCAACTCCTGGTGCGGAGGCTACTTCAACCGAGCCGTTTAACGCTTGAATATTTCTTCTGACAACATCCATGCCTACGCCTCGGCCGGATATATCACTTACTTCATCAGCCGTAGAAAAGCCTGGCATAAAAATTAGCTCGTTTATTTCATCCGGCGAGAGTTCATCAGTTTCTTGAATTAGGCCATTGGCGATGGCTTTGCTTCTTATTTTTTCAGTATTTAAACCTTGTCCATCATCCATTATCTCAATGACAATGTTACCGCCTTGATGGAACGCATTTAACGTAACAGTACCAACCGGATCTTTACCTGCCGCAATACGCTGCTCCGGTGTCTCTAAGCCATGATCTAAAGAGTTTCTCACAAGGTGAACCATAGGATCTGATATCTTTTCCATAACGGTTTTATCAAGTTCAGTTTGTTCACCTAATAATTTCAGTTCAACTTGCTTACCAAGTTTTTGAGATGTGTCTCTTACTAGTCTTGGGAATCGACTAAACACGAAACTAATCGGCAGCATGCGGATCCGCATGACATTTTCTTGCAAATCCCTAGTGTTGTGGGCGAGTTGGGCTAACCCTTCTTGTAATGCTGTAATCGTTGATTCGGTAATTTCTTGCTCACCAATTTGACTCAACATGGCTTGTGTTATCACAAGCTCACCCACCATATTAATTAAGGAATCAACTTTATCTATACCAACACGAATAGAGGTTGCTGAGGAGTCGGATGGTTTCTTAGCCTCTGCTTTTTTCACAACAGGTGCATTTGTGGCGATTGGCGTGACCGCTTTGCTTTCAGGCTCAAGGTTTTCCAATCTACTCTCAGATTCAGTGGGCACTTGTTCTAAGGGGGTAGAGTCTTCATCATCTGATAAATCAGATTCAAAAAGCCCACCACATAAAACAATGTCTATATCTGCATCGTCTTCAACCCACTCAAATATTTCAGAAATCGCAGATTCAGGCTTAGATGTCGTTAAGAAAAAGCGCCACGCTAAAAAGCACTCTTCAGCATGTAATGAATCTATATCGGGTATGGCATCATAAAATGCCTGCGTTTCTAACTCACCTAGCTCAGCAAGTTCTGAAATCATATATAAGGGCTCGTTACCCGTTTTGAATAAATGAGGGTGAGGCTTAAAGTCAATTTGGTAAGTATTTTCGCTTTGCGTTTCTGGAGTATCTGAGCTGGTTGAGTCAGTATCTTCTGAAAGACCCAAAATAACTTCAAAGCGCTTTCTAATTTCATCGGCTTCTGTCAAATCAGGCTCTTGTTCTGCCTGTAACGCTGCCAACATGCCTCTTAAACAATCAACTGATTTCAGCAAAAGGTTTACATGCTCTGCTGTTAATGCACGTTGACCATCTCTGATTTGATCTAACAATGTTTCTAATACATGTGTGAAATCAGAAACAGAAGTAAAACCGAACGTGCCACTTCCTCCTTTTATAGAGTGCGCAGCACGAAAAATAGTATTGATGGTTTCCATGTCTTCATTGCCGGGCTCTAAGTTTAGGAGCTCCGCTTCCATTGCATCTAACCCTTCGAGGCTCTCTTCAAAAAAAACCTCGAAAAACTGACTTAAATCAATACTCATAATGACATCCTAGCTTAGCGAATAACTTTTTTAAGAACAGCTAGTAACTGATCTGGGTTAAAAGGTTTAACAATCCACCCTGTCGCGCCTGCAGCTTTACCTTCAGTTTTTTTGTCTAAACCTGATTCGGTCGTAAGCATTAGTAGTGGTGTAAACTTATAGCTAGGTAATGTTCTTAGCTCTTTAATAAGTGTAATCCCATCCATCACAGGCATGTTGACATCGGAGATCACGGCATCAAAGCTTTGTTGCTTAGCAATACCTAAAGCCTCACTGCCATCCTTTGCTTCAACTACTTCAAAACCAGCTTTCTTTAAAGTAAAACCAACCATTTGTCGCATAGATGCTGAATCATCCACTGCCAAAATCTTTTTCATAATGACCTCTTAATTCACGCCGATAAGGCGAGTAATTCTGTTAAACCAAGCTCATCAACCGCTTTATTAAGCGACTGACTTTCACCATGCCAACGAATTCCATTGTTAATTTCAAGAAGATGCTTTTGCAAAGCACATAAAACTTGTATTGATGCTGTATCTACACGTATCACATCTGACACATCAATACTGACATCGTGCTCAGCATGAAGCACTTGTAATACCTGTTGATGAAACTCTTCAACATGACTTATTGTGAGTTCTGAAGGAAGTTTTAACATGCGCGATGCGCTCTCCTTGTGTAATTTTTATAATTTTAGCTTAGACCTAGTTAGCAGAAATGCCATAAAAGTTATTAACTAAAAGCTAAAAATAATTAGGGTGTTAGCTCGATTTATGAATCAATCATAAAGCTCACCCAGTTTATCCAAGCACTCTAATGCACGATAGCATTAAAATCTTTTATTACTTGCGCTGCATCAATTAATGGTACTTCATTCGCTGAAAATTTAGCCTTAAAAATACCACTTAGATTTCCCTGTGGGCTAATAAGTGCAACTGAAGCACTGTGGTCCACATAATACTCAGTTTCCTTACTGTTATTGATTGCATATATCAAGCCGATATTTCTGACAAAAGGAAATAGGTTTGCATGCTCTGCCGATACCGCCTTAAAGTCTGAGTTGAAATAGTCTATATATGCCTTGCGCTGTTGCTGAGTATCTCTATTAGGATCGACCGAAACAAACCAAACTTTAACATTATGTTGTTGTGCTAATTCAGTATGTATTTCGGTAAGCTTTGCTAGTGTCATTGGACAAATATCAGGGCAACTTGTGTATCCCAAAAATATCAATGTCCACTGCCCAAGTAAGTCTTGCTTTGTGACTGTATTGCCATGCTGATCTTGCAAATTAAAATCTTGGATTTCTTTTGCTTGTTTATAGTGAATAGCATGCTCTGAAACAGGCGCATCTTTATCACATCCAAACAATAATAAAGCTAGCAAAAACAATATGTAGCGCATCAAAGGATCCATTTATCAATAAATAGCGATATAAAGAGTAGCAGCAAATAAGTAATTGAAAAATGAAAAAGTGCCATCGCAGCTTCATCTGAACGTTTTATATACAGAACAATGCTTTTATATAAAAAAATACTGTTAAGTATAAGTACACAAAGCAAATATATGTTGCCTGACATAGTAACTAGATAAGGTAACAAGCACACTACAAATAAAAGTATTGAATAAATTACAATGAAGAATCTAGTAAATTCACTACCATGTGTCACAGGTAACATAGGTATATTGGCGCGTTTATAGTCATTTCTTCTTGCTATGGCCAAAGCCCAAAAGTGTGGAGGCGTCCAAATAAAGATGATCATGACTAACAGCCAAGCTTGCACATCGAGCTGACCTGTTTCACTGATCCACCCCAATAACGGTGGCATTGCACCCGCTAAGCCACCAATAACAATATTTTGTGGTGTCGCTCTTTTTAAAAACATGGTGTATACCACCGCATAGCCAACTAATGCGCCTAGCGTCATAAAGAGCGTTAAGGTATTGCTCCAATAAAATAACGCCACACTTCCTATCAAACCGATGAGTGCTGCAAACCCAAGTGCTTGTTTCACACTAAGCTGAGTTTGCGCTAACGGCCTATGTCGTGTTCTTGCCATTTTTTTATCTATCTCTCGATCTACGACATGATTTATCGCAGCGGCCGATGCTGACAATAGCCCTATACCTAATAAACTCATGCTTTGCTCAAAGAGCGTTCTGTTCATATCAGGTGCAAGCATTAATCCAACCCAAGCAGTAATGACTAGCATCACGACTACTTTTACCTTACAAATCCCCAAGTACGCAGATAAATAAAATGATTGGAACAGTGCTTCGGGCTTGAGAGTAAGACTTTTCATACTGCCTCCTTGGTACTTTTATAAGTAAGTAAAAACCATAAAAATAAGCTAACAATCAGCAAACATGCCGCCATTAAATTATGAAAAAGTGTAATTAATATTGGAAATTGCAGGTGCACGATCAATGCCCCCAAAAATAACTGAAGGATTAAACCGACAATAAGTAAACTTGCAGTATTCTTTAATAGTTTTTCTTTACTGTTAGCCAACACATACCAAGCCCATAAACCAAGCGTAAGCACCGTGACAACCGCCCACACTCGATGAACCATATGTATGGATAGCCGAGTTTCAAATGGCAATACACCATATTCATAGTTCAACTCACCAATGGGAAGATGAAATAAACTTTCTACAGAAAATAAATGGATATTCTCACAAATGGGCAACCCAACGCAGTGTGGTGCTGCATAATTAGCAGCGACCCAGCCACCTAATGCGATTTGTAACACCAAGACAATCAAGCTAATTGCTGACAACCTTGCAGGGATTTTTGGAGGAGATACGAGAAAACGCTTTTCTGGTGTAAATAAATAAAAACAATGCATTGAAAGAAGTGCCAGAATAGTAAAGCCACCCAGTAAATGGCCCATCACGATAAACGGCTGCAGGTTCATAGTTACTGTCAGCATACCTAATTTACCTTGCAGTAAAATCAACACAAACAAAGCAACAGTCAACTTTTTTGGCACTTTTTCAACACGCTTCCTGAGCGCAAAATACAACAAGCCAATCACCAACAGACCTAACGAAGAAGCAAAATAACGGTGGATCATTTCGATCCAAGCTTTAAAGGGTTCAACTGTAGTGCCAGGAAATGCATTTGCAGCCGCTTGTAACTCATCTGCAGAGTTTGGTACCGTCAAAAAACCATAACACCCAGGCCAATCTGGGCACCCTAGGCCCGCATTACTTAACCGAGTATAAGCCCCTAAAGCAACAACACAGAATGTAATAAAAGTACTGATCACAGTGAGGTAAATATATTTTTTATTCATTATTCCTCCTAGCTACTGCGCGCATAATTGAGTAATTTTTTTAAATCTGATAACAATCCTTTGTGCAACATTCTACTTTTTTGCTCACTTTCTTCGTATGGATAAGCAAGCACAACTAAACCATGGTGATCGACAAGATAAAGCCAACCAGCTCGCAACTCTGGTAGTGCCGGATACTGAGTAACTTCATTATTTTTCGCCTCCCCCAAAATCACGAGACTTACTTTGTCTTGTTTTTTGCCCAAAGCTTGATACACATTTTGTAGGCGTTGATTTTGTTGGGTACAAACCAATCCGCAATCAACCGGTGCTGAGAGTGCGATACTCCAAAGCGTATTATCATTTACCTGCCAATTAGGTACTTGTATATCGTTACTGAGAAGACGCCCTTTATTCGTTGTATTATCTGGCAGCCAGTTTGTATGAATTGCCGCATACGCTAAAATAAATGGCGTAATACAGCAGATAACAAACATCCACATTGGTTTAAGCTTCATTGGGCACCTCTGTTCTTGTTGCTTTGAATGCGATAAAAGCCGCTGCGACTGCAATTAAAAACCACTGTAAAGCATAGGCATGATGTTTTTCAGGACTCATTACTACTGGTTGGTAGTGAGGTTCAGCAATCACTGCTGAGTCAGGTAATTGATAAAAAATGGCAGGGTAGATATCTTTACCGGTTAAATTTGATAAGTACAAATGATCTATAAACTGTAACCGCTTAGAGTGAGTTTCAAGCGCTGACTTTGCTAAAGTAAAGTGCTCTAAATGACGGCTTTTTACCACTAAATTTAAGTTCTGAATTTCGTCAAAAAAGAGTGTTTCAGGTTGCCCTCGGCCTTGAAGCGGTATAAACCCTAAATTAACCAATAGATACTTTTCTAAACCCGCAACTTTAAAAAGAGAAATAACATCAACACCGACACGTCCATCTACAATTCTATTATCTAAAAACCAGGTGTATTGTTGCTCTAGTCTTCCCATTAAAGAAACAGCTTGTCCATGCAACCCTTCAATAGAGCGATTTTGCAATGCTTGGATAAACTCGAACGAAGTCAGCTCAACTTGACTAAATTCATCAAGTTGAAGCTGTTTTTCTTTTGCTCTAGAAAATTGCCAGTAAGACAAACCTAGACACGTTGTCACAACCGTGATGCATACTAGCCAAATGATTATAGCTTGCCATGGCAGCGCTTTGATTAAAGCCATATAAATCCCTCATTTCGCACCTATAAAACGTAAACGAAAACAAATAAACACACCCACACAACATCGACAAAGTGCCAATACCAAGCAGCGGCTTGAAAAGCGAAATGTTTGTCTTCGGTAAAATGTCCTTTTGCCACTCTTATTAATACAATCGTTAATAAAATTGCGCCTATGGTGACATGCATGCCATGAAACCCAGTTAAAAGATAAAAGGTATTACCATAGATACCAGACTGAAGCGTCAAGTTGAGTGCTTCATATGCATGAACGTATTCTTGGGCTTGGAGCGCTAAGAATATAAAACCAAGTATTACCGTGATTAGTAAATAAATCGTAAGCGGTTTACGCTTATTTGACTCTATGGCTTTATGCGCGAAATGTAAGGTAACTGATGAAGTAAGCAGAATAACCGTATTAATAAGTGGTAAGCCATACCATGGCATACTCTGTGTTACATCACCGGCGGGTGTAGTAAGCAGCGGCCACATTGCTTCAAAATTTGGCCACAAAACCTCATTCGTCATCTGGTTATTACTGGCTCCCCCTAGCCAAGGCACAGAAAATACCCTCGCATAAAGAAGCGCTCCAAAGAATGCAAAAAAGAACATCACCTCAGAAAAAATAAACCAGCTCATACCTTGCTTGAATGAGCGATCCATTTGCGCTGAATATAAACCTTTATCTGACTCTTGGATAACATGCTTAAACCAGCCAAAAAGCATATAAAGTAATATCAAAACACCTAATCCTAATATGAGAACACCACTTAAATCTTCACTACCCAATTGCATGACTGTTAGGCCAGCCCCAACAGCAATAAAGAACATAGCTACAGCACCTATAATTGGCCAAGGACTTTGGGCGGGCACATAATAACTTTGAGATTGCATAATTCCTCCTAACCTTTATAAGGTTCGGTTTTCGCGTCATCACGCGCTAACGCGACGTCACTGATATCAAAAATGGCGTAAGATAAGGTTAGCTCTTGAACGTCTTGAGGTAACTCTGTATCAACATAAAATACGAGCTTGAACTCAACTTCTTGATTAGGTTCGAATGGCTGTCTATCAAAGCAAAAGCAAGCTACTTTATGTAAGTATTTGGCTGCTTTTCCCGGTGAAACAGACGGCACTGCCTGCATCACTCTCTGATATTCACTTAGGTTTTTAGCGACAAAAACAAGCTCTGACATCTCCCCTGGCTTTACAGCGACAGAAAACTGTTTTGCTCTTACACTAAACGGCACGCCTTGCTTGGTTTGAGTGATAAAGCTCACATCAACCATTCTTGATTCATCCACTAAACTACTAACCTGTGCCGCTTCCATATCAGGCTTTCCGTTTAAGCCTGTTACTTCACAAAAGACGTCGTAAAGCGGCACCAGTGCAAAAGCAAAAGCAAACATGCCTACAACAGCAATTATGAGTTTCTTAACAAGTGCCGCATGCATACTATTTCACCTTAGGCGGAGTACTAAATGTATGTAAAGGTGCTGGAGAGGGTACCTCCCACTCAAGCCCTTCTGCACCATCCCACACTTTAGCTGGCACCGATTCACCACCTCGTGCGCATTTAAATACGCACCACACAAAAATGAGTTGGGAAAGGCCAAAGGCAAAACCACCAATGCTAATGATGGCATTGAAATCAGCAAACTGGAGTGCGTAATCAGGTATACGTCTTGGCATACCGGCAAGGCCTACAAAGTGCATTGGAAAAAATAAAATGTTGACGCTAATTAATGACATCCAAAAATGCCACTTCGCGGTGGTGATGCAGTACATATTGCCAGTCCATTTAGGTAACCAATAGTAAACAGCCGCCATGATGGAAAATACAGCCCCTGTTACAAGAACATAATGGAAGTGCGCCACAACAAAATAGGTATCATGGTATTGGAAGTCTGCAGGAGTGATCGCAAGCATCAATCCCGAGAAGCCACCCAATGTAAAGAGCACGATGAATGCGATAGAAAACATCATTGGAATTTCAAAGCTTATCGAGCCCCGCCACATAGTGGCAACCCAGTTAAATACCTTCACTCCTGTTGGTACTGATATCAACATAGTCGCATACATGAAAAATAACTCTCCCGCTAACGGCATGCCCGTCGTAAACATATGATGCGCCCAAACAATGAAAGACAAAAAGGCAATAGAAGAGGTCGCGTATACCATGGAAGAGTAGCCGAATAGCTTTTTCCTGGAAAAAGTAGGCACTATGGTTGAGATAATGCCAAATGCTGGAAGTATCATGATGTAAACTTCAGGATGACCAAAGAACCAGAAAATATGCTGGAACATAACCGGATCACCGCCCCCTGCGGCATCAAAGAAGCTGGTACCAAAATACTTATCGGTAAGTACCATGGTTACAGCACCTGCCAATACAGGCATTACAGCAATCAATAAAAAAGCGGTAATTAGCCATGTCCATACAAAGAGAGGTAACTTCATCCATGTCATGCCAGGGGCTCGTAAATTGACAATGGTTACAATGACATTAATTGCTCCCATGATTGAACTGATGCCCATGATATGAACTGCAAACACAAACAATGCTGTATTGTCGTTACTATATGTTGTGGATAACGGTGCATAGAAAGTCCATCCAAACGCAGGTCCTCCCCCTTCCATAAATAGAGAAGCAAGTAAGATTGCGAATGCAAAAGGTAAGATCCAAAAACTCCAGTTATTCATTCTAGGCAGCGCCATATCCGGTGCGCCTATCATCATGGGGATCATCCAATTAGCAAGGCCAGTAAAGGCTGGCATAACAGCGCCGAAGACCATGATCAAACCATGCACTGTGGTCATTTGATTAAAGAAATGTGGGTCAACTAACTGCAGTCCAGGCTGAAATAACTCAGCTCTGATCACCATGGCCATGGCCCCACCAATCAAAAACATCACCAGCGAAAAGATTAAATAAAGAGAACCAATTTCTTTATGGTTAGTTGTAAACAGCCAGCGCTTGATGCCTGTAAGATGCTCCTCATGAGCATGTTCTGAACTTTGAACCTGAGTACTCATGATTACTCTCCTGAGGTTTTATCAATAAATGCTTGAACTTGGCTAGGCTGGATTACTTCACCCGTATCATTACCCCAGCTATTGCGTTTGTAAGTGATCACAGCCGCAATTTGTTTGGCTGTAAGCTGCTTTGCAAATGCCTGCATTGCAGTACCAGGTCGACCATTCAACAACACATCGATGTGCGCATCTAGGTCCCCTTTAACAACCGCGTTGTCCTTCAGGCCAGGGAAAACACCTGGCAGCCCTAATCCTGTAGGTTGATGACAAGCTGCACAATACCCCATGTAAACACTCTGACCTTCTGTCATCAGCTCTTCTTTGCTTAAAGTTTGTGAGAGTAGAGCTTCAGCCTCTTTGGCTGCTGCAGTTTTAGCTAATTGTTGTTCAGTTAACCATTGTTCAAATTTTTCAGGTGAGACAGCTTCAACAACAACAGGCATGAAGCCATGATCTTTACCACATAGCTCAGCGCACTGACCTCGGTAAATACCTTCTTCATTTACTTTGGTCCAAGCTTCATTGATAAAGCCCGGATTGGCATCTTTCTTAACCGCAAAATCAGGTACCCACCAAGAATGGATAACGTCATCTGACGTCATTAAAAATCTGACTTTTTTGTTTGTAGGTATTACCAACGGTTTATCTACATCCAATAGGTAGGTCTCAGCCTTTTCTTTCTCATTATTAATTTGAGATAAAGGCGTAGATAAAACAGAAAAGAAATCGACGTCATGACCAAGGTATTCATAGTGCCATTTCCACTGTGACCCCGTGACCTTGATTGTTATGTCAGCCTTGCTGGTATCCTCCATAGCTATTAAAGTCTTAGTTGCAGGGATCGCCATGATGACAAGAATAAGAAAAGGAATTGCAGTCCAAACAATTTCTACTTTGGTACTTTCATGAAACTGTGCAGCAACAGCTCCTTTTGACTTTCTGTGCTTTATTAAAGCCCAAAACATAACAGAAAATACAATCAAGCCAATGACACAACAGATTAGAAAAATGGTCATATGCAGTTCATAAACACTATGACTTACATCAGTAACCCCTTTTCTCATGTTGTAGTCACTATTGGCTAATGTGAGTGGACTAAGCAACAAAAAAGTAAGCAAATAAGCAAATTTACTTATTCTCATACGACGCCCCCATTTATCGACTTCAGCTAGAAGTTCGCAGTTAGAATTATTGGATGACCGTCATAGGATCCGACTAAAGTCGAAGGCAATACATGACCTATTAACAATTAGTCAATAAATAAACAATTAGCAAGAAAGGTAAATAGAAGAATTTGATATATAAAAATGGAAAGCAAGAAGAGAAATGGTTAGCTGGCTGAAGAAACTAAAGAAAAGTACAGCTAACCTATTGTAAGAACAATATTGACGTTACATCCAATTAGAATTTCTTATAACACCTACAGCGAGACCTTCAATAGCAAAAGATTCGTGCTCTAGATCAACTTCAATAGGAGAAAACTCTTTATTTTCAGCATGCAATAGCACTTTTCGGCCTTGTTGCTCTAACCTTTTAACCGTTACATCGTTGTCTACTCTAGCTACGACAACTTGACCATTTTGAGCTACTTGTGCTTTATGTACTGCCAAAAGATCGCCATCAAGAATACCGATATCCTTCATACTCATACCATCTACACGTAATAAGTAATCTGCAGCAGGCTTAAATAAACTCGGATCGACTTCATAATGACTTTCAATATGCTCTTGAGCCAAAATAGGCTCACCAGCAGCAACTTTACCAATCAAAGGGAGGCCAGCATCCTCAGAAGAGCCATCGTCGACTAAACGTATACCACGGCTAGCCCCTGGCACCATTTCTATCACCCCTTTCTTAGCTAAGGCTTTTAAATGTTCCTCGGCCGCATTAGCACTTTTAAAACCAAGCGCATCTGCTATTTCAACACGTGTTGGAGGCATACCTGTATCTTTGATGAAGACTTTGATGAGTTCAAATACTTGTTCTTGTCGTTTCGTTAGTGGTCGCATACAACTGGTTTTCCATACAGGTAAAGATACTGTGAGTATATACAGTTATATAAAAATGGCAAATTAAATCTGTATAGATTTAGTGCAAGAAAGGTGTAAAAGGCTAGCGACAGTGAACGAAGTGAACCCGCTCTTTTTACGCAAGGTGAAATGAGTAAGTTTAACTAGAGTTGAAGGTGTATTAACTAACTATTAAGAAAAATGTTTCAAAATGAAAAGAGTTACTGCTGTGAAGGTTGCTCATTTCACCTTGCGCAGAAGTTTCCGCTTTATCACTTCGTGATGCGAAAATTCTGCACACAGCAAAAAACCCGCTGCATTGCTGCAACGGGTTTCTTTAATTAGGCCCTGGCGATGTTCTACTTTCACATGGGAAGC